>NZ_MWIG01000462.1:0-10414 GCF_002156145.1 Streptomyces sp. NRRL B-24572
GTCGGGCGGGACTTGAGCTCCGGGTGCGCCTGGGTGGCGACCAGGTAGGGGTGGACGTCCTTCGGGTACTCGACGAACTCGACGAGCTTGTTGTCCGGGGACGTGCCGGAGAAGACCAGACCGGCCTTCTTCTCCAGCTCCGCGCGGTACGCGTTGTTCACCTCGTAGCGGTGACGGTGGCGCTCCTCGACGTACGGCTCGTCGCCGTAGGTCTCGCGGACGACCGAGCCCTCGGCGAGCTTCGCCGGGTAGAGGCCCAGGCGCATCGTTCCGCCCAGGTCGCCGGCGCCCTCGACGTACGCCAGCTGCTCCTCCATCGTGGAGACGACGGGGTGCGCGGTGGCGGGGTCGAACTCGGTGGAGTTGGCCTCGGGGATGTCGGCCAGGTTCCGCGCGGCCTCGATCACGATGCACTGCAGGCCGAGGCAGATGCCGAGCAGCGGCACCTTGTTCTCGCGGGCGTACTGGATGGCGCCGACCTTGCCGGAGACACCGCGGTCGCCGAAGCCGCCGGGGATGAGGATGCCGTCGACGTCGCCGAGCTGCTTGGCGGCGCCGGCCGGGGTCTTGCAGTCGTCGGAGGTGACCCACTTGACCTTGACCCGCGCCTTGTTGGCGAAGCCGCCGGCGCGCATGGCCTCGGTGACCGACAGGTAGGCGTCGGGCAGGTCGATGTACTTGCCGACGAGCGCGACGGTGACCTCGTGCTCCGGGTTGTGGACGCGGTCCAGGAGGTCCTCCCAGACGGTCCAGTCCACGTCGCGGAAGGGCAGGTCGAGCTTGCGGACGACGTAGGCGTCCAGGCCCTCGGTGTGCAGGACCTTCGGGATGTCGTAGATCGACGGGGCGTCGATGGCGGCGACGACCGCGGCCTCGTCGACGTCGCACATCAGCGAGATCTTGCGCTTGATGGCGGTCGGGACCTCGCGGTCGGCGCGCAGCACGATCGCGTCGGGCTGGATGCCGATGTTGCGCAGGGCGGCGACGGAGTGCTGGGTCGGCTTGGTCTTCAGCTCGCCGGAGGGGCCGATGTAGGGGAGCAGCGAGATGTGCACGACGAAGACGTTGTCGCGGCCGACCTCGTGGCGGACCTGACGGACGGTCTCCAGGAAGGGCAGCGACTCGATGTCGCCGACCGTGCCGCCGACCTCGGTGATGACGACGTCGACGTCGTCCGTCGCCATGCGGCGGATGCGGCCCTTGATCTCGTTGGTGATGTGCGGGATGACCTGCACGGTGTCGCCGAGGTACTCGCCGCGCCGCTCCTTGGCGATGACCTGCGAGTAGACCTGGCCGGTGGTGACGTTGGCCGAGCCGTCGAGGTCGACGTCGAGGAAGCGCTCGTAGTGGCCGATGTCCAGGTCGGTCTCGGCGCCGTCGTTGGTGACGAACACCTCGCCGTGCTGGAAGGGGTTCATCGTGCCCGGGTCGACGTTCAGGTACGGGTCGAGCTTCTGCATCGTGACCCGCAGGCCCCGGGCCTTGAGGAGCGCACCCAGGCTGGAGGCGGTGAGCCCCTTGCCGAGCGAGGAGGCGACACCCCCGGTGACGAAGATGTGCTTGGTCGTCGTGGTGTTGGGCGGCATCGCCAAGAGGGGGCTCCCGTGGTCGCGTTCTGGAGGTGCGTACCGGCGTGCCCTCCGGAAGAATCGGGGGGTGCCGTCGCTGCGGTTTCGGGGTCCTCGGCTGTCGCCGTTTCCCACCGGTCCACGGGGTACCAGGGTATCAGCGACATCGGGAGACCGCTTCCGGCCACACGCGGCAGTCGGGTGTTCACGGACGGCGACGAGGCCGTCGGGGGCGGGCGAAGCCGCAGCTCACCCGTGTGGAGCAGCGCGTCGCCCGTGTGATCACTACGGTCACCGGGGCGGCACGTATTCTGCTCGGACATCGTCCGCCGGGCAGGACCGGCATCGCCCGGCGCCCCCGCCGAGCAGGCCGGCATCGCGTCGCGCGGGCCGGCATCGCACCGTGCGGGCCGGCATCCCCGTCGCGCAGGCCTGCGCGTCCCGCACACTGGCCTTGCTGAGACCGCACAGACATCGCAGACATCACGCACATCAGTAGCAAGCGCCCCTAGGGGCGGACGTGGCCGTTCGACTGGAGTGAAGCACGTGGCCGGGCGCATCGAGGATTACGCACTCATCGGAGACATGCAGACCGCAGCCCTGGTCTGCCGGGACGGCAGCGTCGACTGGCTGTGTCTCCCCCGCTTCGACTCGCACGCGATCTTCGCGGGGCTGCTCGGCACCGAGGAGCACGGATTCTGGCGGGTGGGCCCGGCGGGTCCGGAGGACGCCGAGCCCACCCCCGCCGACCGGCGCCGCTACCGGGGCGACTCGCTGATCCTGGAGTCCGAGTGGGACACCCCGCGCGGCACGGTCCGGGTGACCGACTTCATGCCGCCGCGCGACGGCGCGCCGCAGCTGATCCGGATCGTCGAGGGGATCTCGGGCCGGGTGCGGATGCGTTCCTCGCTGCGGATGCGGTTCAGCTACGGCCGGATCGTGCCCTGGGTGCACAAGGTCGGGGAGCGCACGGTCGCGGTCGCCGGACCCGACTCGGTGTGGCTGGACGCGGACGCGGAGACCCACGGCAAGGACCTGACGACGTACTCCGAGTTCATGGTCACGCCCGGGGAGCGGATCACGTTCACGCTCTCCTGGCAGCCCTCCCACAAGGAGCCGCCGGCGCTGCCGGACCCGGAGGGTTCCCTCGAGGCGACCGCCGACTTCTGGAGCGAGTGGGTCGAGCACTGCACGTACCACGGCCCCTACCGGGAGGCGGTGATCCGCTCGCTGATCACCCTGAAGGCGCTGACGTACGCGCCGACCGGCGGGATCGTCGCCGCGCCGACGACCTCGCTGCCGGAGGAGATCGGCGGCGTACGGAACTGGGACTACCGCTACACCTGGCTGCGGGACGCGGCGATCACCCTCTCCTCGCTGCTGCGCACCGGCTACCGGGAGGAGGCCCGCGCCTGGCGCGAGTGGCTGCTCCGCGCGGTCGCGGGCGACCCGGAGAACCTGCAGATCATGTACGGCATCGCCGGCGAGCGGGAGCTCGGCGAGCAGGAGCTGGACTGGCTGCCGGGGTACGAGAACTCGGGCCCGGTCCGGGTCGGCAACGGCGCGGCGGGCCAGCTCCAGCTGGACGTGTACGGCGAGGTCACGGAGGCCCTCCACCTCGGGCACATGACGGGCCTGTCCCGCAACGACTACGCCTCCCTGCTCCAGATCAAGCTGATCAACTACCTGGAGAAGCACTGGGACCAGCCCGACGAGGGCATCTGGGAGGTCCGCGGTCCGCGCCGCCACTTCGTGCACTCCAAGGTGATGGCCTGGGTGGCCGTGGACCGCACGATCAAGCTGATCGAGTCCGGGGACGCCGACGGCCCGCTGGAGCGCTGGCGCGATCTGCGCGACGAGATCCACCGGGACGTCTGCGAGAAGGGCTACGACAAGGAGCGGAACACCTTCACGCAGTCGTACGGCTCCCAGGAGCTGGACGCCTCGCTGCTGCTGATCCCGCAGATGGGCTTCCTGCCGCCGGACGACAAGCGGGTCATCGGCACGATCGAGGCGATCCAGCGCGAGCTGTCCACGGAGGACGGTTTCGTGCTGCGCTACCCGACGGCCGGGGACGAGGCCGGCGTCGACGGCCTGGAGGGCGACGAGGGAGCGTTCCTCGCCTGTTCGTTCTGGCTGGCGGACGACCTGGCGATGATCGGCCGGGTCGACGAGGCGCGCACGCTCTTCGAGCGGCTGCTCGCGCTCCGCAACGACCTCGGACTGCTCGCCGAGGAGTGGGACCCGAGGCTCCAGCGGCAGGTGGGGAACTTCCCGCAGGCCTTCAGCCACGTCCCGCTGATCGACACGGCGCTGCGGCTGACGGCGAGCGGGGCGTACGGCGGCTGAGGAGCGTCCGTGGGGGCCCGGACCTACGATGAAAGGGTCCTGTCGCCCCTCTCGAAAGGGGGGCTCCCATGGCTCCCCACATCTCCGAAAGCGCCCTCGCCGGGCTCGTCGACGACCTGGCCGGCGAGGTGATCATCCCCGGCGGTCCGGGCTACGACGAGGCGCGTGCCCTGCACAACGGCATGATCGACCGGCGTCCGTCGGTGATCGCCCAGTGCGCCACCCAGGCCGACGTGTCCAACGCGATCCTGTTCGGCCGCGAGGCCGGTCTGCCGATCGCGGTGCGCGGCGGCGGGCACAGCGTCGCCGGAACCTCCATGATCGACGGCGCGCTGATCGTCGACCTCCGCCGGATGCACGGCGTCGTCGTGGACCCGGAGGACATGACGGTCCGGATCGAGGGCGGGGCGCTCATGAGCCACCTGGACCACGCCTGCCAGCCGTTCCACGTGGCGACCACCGGCGGGCGGGTGTCCACCACCGGCGTCGGCGGCTTCACGCTGGGCGGCGGATCGGGCTGGCTGGAGCGGAAGTTCGGTCTCGCCAGCGACAATCTGCTGGCCGTGGACCTGATCACCGCCGAAGGCAAGCACGTCCACACGGACGCGGAGGAGAACCCGGAGCTGTTCTGGGCGCTGCACGGCGGCGGCGGCAACTTCGGGGTGGCGACCTCGCTGACGATGCGTCTGCATCCGCTGCCCCGGACGAGCGTCTCGATGATGTTCTTCCTGCCCGACAAGGCGTCCGAGGTGGTGCGCACCTTCCGCGACCTCGGCATGACGGCGCCCGACGAGATGGGCGGTGGCGCCATCTACGTGCCGGCGCCCCCGGAGCCGTTCATCCCCGAGGACCTGGTCGGGAAGCTGGTCTGCGGGGCGCTGTTCACGTACACCGGGCCGGTCGACGAGCTCCGGGAGTTCGTGGCGCCGCTGTTCGCGCTGAAGCCGGTGGTCGAGATCGTCATGGACATCCCGTACGTGGACCTGCAGTCGATGATGGACGACCCGCCGGGGCTGCGGAACTACTGGTCGGCCGAGTACCTGCGGGAGTTCTCCGACGAGGCCGTGGACGTCTTCTGCGAGCGCGGCGCGGCGATCCCGGAGGGGACCGCCACCCAGCAGGTGCTGTTCCTGATGGGCGGGCAGGTGGCCGCCGGGCCCTCCGCGTATCCGCAGCCGTGGCGCACCGCGCCGTGGGCGGTGCACCCGTTCGCGACCTGGGAGGACCCGGCGCTCGACGAGGCGGCGAGGCAGTGGGTGCGCGACGTGCGGGCCGACGTGCGGCCGTGGGCGCTCGACGCGACGTATCTGAACTTCGTCGGCGCCGAGGGCGAGCAGCGGATCGTCTCCTCCTTCGGGGAGGAGAACTACCGCCGGCTCGCCGCCGTGAAGGCCCAGTACGACCCCGACAACGTGTTCCGGCACAACCAGAACATCGCCCCGGCCGGCTGAACCGGCTCACCTCGACCGGCTCACCTCAGCGCGGCGATCACCTCCTGGGCGGCGCGCTCGCCCTCGGTGGCCCCGCCTTCCATGAAGCCCTGGAAGTCGTACGAGCAGTGCTCGCCGCCGATGTGGACGTTGCCCTGGGCGGTGCCCTCGTAGCCGGCGTACCGGTGGAGGTAGCCGACGGGCCAGCAGGAGTACGCACCGAGGGAGTACGGGTTCTTGTGCCAGGCGGAGAGCTGGGCGCGGCCGGTGTACGCCTTGGAGGTGCCGGGGAAGAAGGCGTCGATGCCGGCCAGATAGCGGGTGACCAGGTTCCGCACGTACGGGTCGGACTCGGTGGAGAACGGCCCGGCGGGGTTGAGGTTCCGGGCCAGGCTGCCGCCGCCGTACTGGAGGAGGATGCCGCCGGTGCCGCCCTGGACCTTGGTGGTGTCCCAGGTCTGCTGGACCTCGGTGTCGGTGAAGCAGTCGCCGGCGGAGACCCCGGGCCAGGCGCCGGTGCCGCGCCAGGGCCGGGTGCCGAACTGCATGTTGAGCTTGGTGCAGTAGCCCATGCGGGCGTCCCGCAGCAGGTTGCGCATGAGCGGGTCGAACCCGGCCTGGGAGGTGTCGAGTTGCTGGAGGATCGGCAGCGGGACGCACAGGATCGTGTGGTCGGCGGTGACGGTACGGGTGGCGCCGGCCTCGGTGAAGGTGAGCGTCTGGGTGCCGTCGCCGTTGGCCCGTACGGCGTTCAGCGACCAGCCCATCCGCAGGGTGCCGGGGGCGAGCGCCCCGGCGACGGCGTTCGGGAGCCGGTCGTTGCCGCCGACGACGTGGTAGCGCTCGTTGGACAGGCCCCAGATGTTGAAGTTGCCCGGATTGGTCTGGTAGCCCATGAGCAGGACGAGGGCGAGCGAGGACTGTTCGGTGGTGTCGGCGCCGTACTCGACGTTGTAGGCGACGTCGATGAACCGGCCGAGCCGTGAGGAGTGCCCGCCGGGGACCCGGCTCTCGATCCACTCGTACAGCGACATGTTGTCGAGGGCGGTGCCGGTGGGGGTGGTCTGGTTCCACTTCACCTCGCCCGCGTCGAGCAGGTCGCGGTGGAGGGCCTGGTAGACGGCGTTGAAGTCCTCGTCGGCCTGGGCACGCGGGTAGTACGTGCCGTTGAACCAGAGGACCTCCTCGGCGCCGTTGGGTCCGCCGCCGAGGAAGTCCTCGGTGGCCAGGCCGAAGCGGCGACAGAGCTCCAGGATCTTCTTGTGGCTGGTGTCGATCAGCTCGCCGCCGATCTCGGAGGTCTGGCCGTACGCCCAGTGGTCCCGCTGGGTGTACATGCGGCCGCCGACCCTGGACGGGTTCGCCTCGTAGAGCACCGGGCTCAGTCCGGCGTCCTGGAGGGTGAGGGCGGCGGTGAGGCCGGAGATCCCGGCGCCGACGACGGCGATCCGGGCGGTGCTCCTGACCGGCGGAGTGGAGGTGGCGGCCGCGGCGGGCACGGCCGAGCCGACGCCGACGGCGATGCCTGCGGCGGTGGCGTACTTGAGCAGGGACCGGCGTCCGAGGGCGTCGGCCCTCATGCCGCGCAGCTCGTCGACGGGGATGCCCAGCCGTCGGGCGTCGGCGTGCTCGGCGGCGAGGTTCTTCAGGAGGTGCATCGGGTTGGTGCGTGCCATGGGGCGCTCCTGGAGGGTGAGAGGGGTCAGGCCTGGGGTACGGGGGCGGTCTCCGTGCGGGTGTCGTCGGTGCGCTCGGCGGCGTCCTCCAGGACGATCCGGCCGATGATCTCGTAGCGCTCGGGGCGCTTGGCCTTGAGGTAGAAGCCGAGGCCGAGGCCGCCGAAGAAGACGGCGCCGACGATCCAGGGGATCGCCTTGAAGAAGAGGGAGTCGGCGGCGAGACCCGCCGCGGTCTCCATGTTCATGACCAGCAGGACGACGACGGCGATCATGCCGATGCCGCCGAGGAGCGGGGCCGTGAGGGTCTTGAACCAGTGCCGGTCCTCGGGGTGGTTCTTGCGGAAGTAGCCGATGACGGCGAACGAACACAGCGTCTGGACGATGAGGATCGCCATCGTGCCGAGGATCGCGAGCAGCGTGTAGAGGTGGATGTACGGGTCCTGGCCGGTGAGCCAGAAGGCGGCGACGAGGCCGACGGCGATCACGCTCTGCACGAACGAGGCGATGTACGGCGAGCCGTGCTTCGCGTGCGTCCGGCCGAGCGCGGGGTGGAGGAAGCCCTCCCGGCCGATGGCGTACAGATAGCGCGCGGCGCACTGGTGGAAGGCCATGCCGCAGGCGAAGGAGCCGGTGAGCAGCAGCCACTGGAAGGCGTCGACGGCCCAGGCGCCGATGAAGGTCTGGGTGGGCGCGAAGAACAGGTCGAGGGGCGAGGAGGAGGCGGACAGCTTCACGGATCCGGCGAGCCCGTTCCCGGCGATCGTCATCCACGACACGTAGATGTAGAAGAGGCCGACGCCGATGACGGAGATCAGGGTGGCGCGCGGGATGACCCGCTTGGGGTCGCGGGACTCCTCGCCGTACATCGCGGTCGACTCGAAGCCGACCCACGACCAGAAGGCGAAGAAGAGACCGAGCCCGGCGGAGGTGCCGGTGAAGGCGTTCTTCGGGTTGATCGGCTCGACGGGGATGCCGTCGGGGCCGCCGCCGGCGATGAGGACGGCGGTGGCGACCGCGAAGAGGACGGCGATCTCCGCGACCAGCATCACCCCGAGGGCCTTGGCGGTCAGGTTGATGTCGAAGTACGACAGGACGGCGGTGACGGCCAGCATGACGGCCGCGTACAGGATCCACGGCACGTCCACGCCGAGCTGGTCGGCGACGGTCGTCTTGGCGAAGTAGGCGAAGACGCCGACGATCGAGGCCTCGAAGACGATGTACGCGAGGACGGCGAGCATGCCGGAGGCCATGCCGGCGATCCGGCCCAGGCCGTGCGAGATGTAGCCGTAGAAGGCGCCGGCGGCCGTGATCCGCTTGGCCATGGCGACGTAGCCGACCGAGAAGACGGTCAGGACGAGCGTCGCGAAGAGATATCCGGCGGGCGCGCCGGTACCGTTGCCGAAGCCGACGGCGATGGGGAGGTTTCCGGTCATCGCCGTGATCGGGGCGGCGGTGGCGACGGCCATGAAGACGACGCCGACGAGTCCGACCGAGTTCGCCTTGAGCCGGTGGACCTCTGGGGTGGGGTTCTCTGCCATGGGCCGAGAGGATCCTCGCGGGTGACGTAGGCCACAATCGACATCCGGTCGCACAATTCCCGCCAGGGGGCGACGAGTTGTCGCCCTGGTGTACGAACTGTCCGGTCCCGTAACCGTCAGGTGATGTCGCCGGAACACGGACGCGGGTAGCGTCCGGCTCCATGGACAATCAGGGCGGGATCACCGTGCAGCGGGCGCTCGAGCTCCCCGGACTGCGCGGCGGGCTCCCGGAGGTCGTGGCCGGCGCGGACCGGCTGCACCGCACGGTGCGCTGGGTGCACGCGGGCGAGGTGCCGAACATCGCCTCGCTGCTCAAGGGCGGCGAACTGCTCCTCACCACGGGCCTCGGCCTGGGCACCCGCCCGGCCGAACAACGGGCCTTCGTGCGGCGGCTCGCCGACCGGGGCATCGCGGCGCTCGTCGTCGAACTGGGCCCGCGCTTCGCCCGCCTCCCGGCGACGATAGTGGAGACCGCGCGGGCGGCGGGCCTGCCGCTCGTCCAGCTCCACCGCGAGGTCCCCTTCGTCGCCGTCACGGAGGAGATCCACACCGAGATCGTCAACGGCCACTACGCGCTCCAGCGGCAGGCCGAGGAGGTCCACCGGCAGTGCACGGAGGCGCTGCTCGGCGGCGGCGGGGTCCCTCAGGTGCTCCGCATCCTCTCCGACTTCGCCGCCAACCCGGTCTTCCTGGAGACCGCCGACGGACAGCTGCTCTACGCGGCGGGCACCGAGTCCGCGCCCGCCGACCCGCTCCAGGTGTGGGACGGGCTGCGCGGCCAGCGGGCGGCCCGCGAGTCCGGCCCGCCCACCGGCACGGTCCTGGTCGACGTGCCGGGCGGCGGCCCCGGTACGGGCTCGGTGAGGGCCCGCCTGGTCCTCCTGGCGGTCTCGGGACCGCTCTCCCCGGTACACCGCATGGCGGCCGAGCGGGCGGCGGGGCTCCTCGCGGTCGTCCTCATGCAGGCCCGCCAGGAGGAGGAGCTGGCCGCACGCGGCCGGGGCGACTTCCTGACGGACCTGGCGGAGGGCCGGATCTCGGCGGAGGACGCCCCGGCACAGGCGAGGGTCCTGGGCTTCAAGCCGGGCGACGGCCCGCTCCTGCCGGTGGTCATGCGCCTGGCCTCGGAGTTGTCCCCCTCGGGCAACTGGGCGCTCCTGGCCCGGGCGGTCCTGGAGGAGCTGTCCGCGGTGGGAGTCCCGGCCCTGCTGGGCGTCCGCCCCGTCGAGGGCCGCGTCCCCC
Source organism: Streptomyces sp. NRRL B-24572 (assembly GCF_002156145.1). Taxonomy (NCBI): domain Bacteria; kingdom Bacillati; phylum Actinomycetota; class Actinomycetes; order Kitasatosporales; family Streptomycetaceae; genus Streptomyces; species Streptomyces sp. NRRL B-24572. The sequence goes on from NZ_MWIG01000462.1 coordinate 9,807, forward strand.
TGCTCCTGGGCCTGCGCTCGGAATCGGAACGCACGGCGGTGGCGGACCGGGTCGCGGCGGCGCTGCGCGCGGGCGTGGAGCGGGCGGGCCTGGAACGCGCCGGGGTGCACCCGCCGGTCGTCGTGGTCGGCGTCGCGGGCGGCTGGGCGGCGGCCTCGGCGGGCCTGCGGCACGCGGCGGAGACGGCGACGGCGGCACAGGGCCTCTCGGACCTCCCCTGGTACGACGCCCGCCGCCTGGACATCGACCTGCTGCTGTGGCGCCTGCGCGACCACCCGGACCTCGCAGCCTTCGTCGACCGCGCGATCGGCCCGCTGCGGGACCACGACGGCACGTCCCGCCCCCCGCTCCTCCCCACCCTCGAGACCTACCTCGCCCACGCGGGCCGCAAGGCGGAGACCGCCCGCGAACTCCACCTCAACCGCCAGACCCTCTACAACCGCCTGGCCCGCATCTCCGAACTCCTGGGCACGGACCTGGACGACCCCCAAACGGTCCTGGCCCTCTCCCTGGCCCTGAGAGCCCGCCGCCACACACCGTAGTCCCCGTGTGGCCCGCGCCCGGCCGGGCGTCGCCCACGCCCCCGCCCCCGTTGTGGGCCCACAACG
>NZ_MWIG01000463.1:0-10137 GCF_002156145.1 Streptomyces sp. NRRL B-24572
GTTGTAGGCGCCGGGGGCACCCTGAGGAGCACCGGGGCCGCCGGGGGCGCCCGGCGGCGGGCCCTGCGGGGCCTGGCCGGGGCCGGCCGGGCCGGGGTATCCGTACGCGGGGGGCGGCGGCGGGGGAGGCGGCGGTACGGCACCCGTCGGCGCACCCGCCCCGGCCATGCGATGGCCGCAGACCTCGCACCAGTCGTCGGAGACCGACTGGTGTCCGTTCGGGCAGGTCGGCATGTCGGTGCTTCCCCCTCTCGTCGTCCGGCCCGGTGGCCGGGCTACCTCTTGACGCGAACGGTCTTGGTGGAACGGGTCTCGAGTGTCATCTCGTCCGCTTCCGCGACCTTCGCCTTCAAACGCACAGTACCGGTCGCCGCGTCGACGACGTCGACCACCTTCGAAAGCAGTTTCGCGGTATCCGCGTTGCCGGAGGCCGCCGCGAGCTGCACGGCACGGCCCAGTTTGGCCGTCGCGCCGTCGCGATCGCCCGATTTGCGGGCATCCAGACCCTGCTGGATGGCGTCCGCCAGCTCGGCCTGGCCCGTGTAGTGCGCGACCTGCGGGTTGATCGACGTCGACATCGCGAGGTCGTCCGTCCACACGGCCCGTACCAGTCCTTGAGACAGCGGGCGCGGATCGCCGCCCATCGGATCCGGGGCGATCAGGGAGACGCGGGCGGCGAGCATCTCCTGGCCGACCGCCGCCTGCGGGACCCGCACGCTCACGTGGTAGTCGCGGGACTCACTGCCCCACGAGCCCGTCGGGTAGTCCCCGGCGCGCGGCCCGGCCTCCGTACGCCGCCCGGTCAGGTCCTCGACCGCCGGCGCCACCTGCTTCACGAACATGATCTCGACCCCGACCGGGGTCCACAGGCGCAGCGCGACGTCCGCCACGCCCTTGCCCATCGCGTGCTCCATCATCGCCGTGAAGTCGGCGGCGAGCCCGGCCGGATCGGCGACGATGTCGGCGGTGCCGAGGAGCGCCGAGGCGATCCCGGTGACCTCCTTGACCTCCCAGTCCGTGCCGACCCCGCGCGCGTCGCAGGTGAACCGGCCCGCGCAGGCGTCGAGCGCGGCCCGCAGCTCCTCCGGGGACTCGTGCTCGTTGCGGCCGTCGGTGAGCAGGATGCCGTGCCGGATGGTGAGCGCGGTGGAGGAGAGCAGCCGGTCCGCGAGACGCAGCCAGGTGCCGATCGCCGTGCCGCCGCCCGCGGAGAGCCGGCGCAGCGCCTCCTTGGCCTCGGCGCGGGTCCGGGCGTCGGCGACGGCGAGACCGCCGTTCCCCGGGTAGACCTCCTTCGCCACGTGCGTCCCGGCGACGACGGCGAAGTGCGTGCCGTCCCGCAGGGTGTCGACGGCGGCGGCGGTCGCCTCCCGCGCGCCGCGCATCTTGGTGGCGGGGTAGTCCATCGAGCCGGAGCAGTCGACCATGATCACGACACCGGCCGGCCCGCTGCCCGCGAACCCGCCGGTGGTGCCGCCCCCGGTCGAGGTGACCGTGACGATCGCGCTGACGTCCCGGCCGCCCTCCGGCAGGAACTCGTTCTGGTAGACGTCCACCGAGAACTGGGGCACGGTCGGCTTGGAGAAGTTCGCCATCTGTTTTCGGCTCCTACGCGACAGACGCAACAACGGTGAAGGGGACGGGGATCGGCGACCGCTCTCAGGCGGATCCTGCCCCTTGAGGAGTGACGGTGAACGGGACGAGCGCGACCGTGATGTTGTCGTGGCCTCCGCCGTCCAGGGCGTGGCCGACGAGGACCTGCGCGGCGCCCAGCAGGCGGTCCGTGGCGTCCGCAGGGACGATCCGGGCCATGTCCTCCGCGGCCTCCGCGTAGTTCCACAGGCCGTCCGTGCAGACCACCACCACGCCGGAACGGTCCGGCTTGAACGCGGCCGTGTGCGGGTCCAGTTCGTACGAGTCGGCGCCGAGCCAGCCGGTGATCGCGTGGGCGCGCTCGTCCGCGTACGCCTCGGCCTCGTTCATCAGGCCCGCCGCGACCATCTGCGCGGCCCACGAGTCGTCCTCGGTGAGCCGGGCGGGCGGGGCGCTGCGGTCGTCCGGCACCCAGTAGGCGCGGCTGTCGCCGACCCAGCCCACGACGAGCAGGCCCGCGGCGACGACGGAGCCGACGATGGTGCAGGCCGGGGCGTTGCGGTGGCGGTGCGGCTCGTGCTCCGAGCCGCCCTGACCGGGCTCCTCCGCGAGGGAGTTGACGGCCTCGGCGGCGGCCACGATCGCCTCGTGCATCGCCTGCTGCGGGTGCGTGCCCCGGGGCAGCGCGGCGAGCAGCGAGGCGCCGGCCGCCTCCGCGGCGGCGGCGGAGGCCTCGTCGGGACGGGTCGCCGAGGAGACGCCGTCGCAGACGATCGCGAGGGTGGCGGGGGAGCCGTCGGGCAGGGTGGTCGACGAGACGGCGAACGCGTCCTCGTTGCGGTGGTGGCGCAGCCCGCGGTCGCTGACGGCGGCCACGCCGGCGAGCTCCCGCTCCATGTGGTCCCGCTCGCGCGGCTGCGCGTGCCCGCAGTTCTCGCAGTACCCGTCGGTGTCCACCCGCCCGGCCCGGCAGGCCACGCACATCGAGGCGGCGGGCGCGGAGGCGGGGGCCGGGTCCACCCGTACGGCGGTGCGGGGGTCGGGCGCGGCCAGCTCGAAGTCGCCGTCGGGCGTGGGGGTGACGGGCGCGGGGGACCCCGGCCCGTCCGTGCGGACCTCCATCGTCGGGAGGTCGCGGCCGCCCGAGTCGGTGCCCGGGAGGTCGCCCGGGTGCTGGGTCATCGTCGAGAGCGAGCCGGGGTCGCGGGGCGGGGCGTCCGGCCAGGTCACGGGGGTGCCGATCGCCACGGTCGGGCGGTCGGGACCGGCCTCGGCGGCCGGCGCGGCCGACAGGTCGTAGCCGCACGCCCCGCAGAACCGGTCACCCGAGTCCAGCGGCTCCGCGCAGCCCGGGCAGGCGGCGAGTCCGTGCGACGGCTTCGGCTTCTGGGACATCCTCACACCCACGTCCGGGGGCGGAAGCGGTTGGCCCGCTCCACCAGTTCGATCCTCTCCTCGCCCCGCTGGGCGAGCCGGGCCAGTACCCGGTACGAGCGTTCGAGGCCGAAGCGCAGTCCGCGCTCGTCCAGTTCACTTCCGAGCAGCAGCGCGCCGCCGCCCGGTGCCGCACCGGGACTCCCGGAGAGTACCCAGTCGAGGGCCGTCCCGAGGACCTCCGTCGAAAGCCGCTCCCGGCGCACCGGGTCCAGACCGAAGCCCTGGAGCGCGGAGACCTGCGCCGCGGCCGCCGTCAGGTCGGCGCCGAGCGGCTCGTGCGCCGGGCGCCGCCGCAGCCGCGCCCGCACGGCCGCGACCCGCGCCGCCGTGTAGTGGATCGACGCCTCCGGTACGGACTCCAGGGCCTGTACGGCTCCGGTGCGGTCGCCCGCGGCGAGCCGCACCCGGGCGAGCCCGAAGGCCGCGCTGACGAAGCTCGGGTCGGTGGCCCACACCAGGCGGTAGTACTCGGCGGCGTTGTCCAGCTGGCCGAGGACCTCGGCGCAGATCCCGAGGGCCAGCTTCGGCGCCGGTTCGCCGGGGAAGGCGTCGTACACCGCGTCGAAGGCCAGGGCCGCGTGCTCGTGGTCCCCGGTCACCAGGGAGGCGACGCCCCGGTACCAGACGACCCGCCAGTCGTCCGGGTCCCGCTCCTCCAGACCGGCGAGGGTCCGCGCGGCGGCGGGCAGATCGCCCAGCTCCAGCTGGGCCCGCAGGGTGCGCAGCCGCAGCTCGGCGGAGGGCGCGGGTGCGCCCTGGAGCGCCCCGAGGAGCTCGCCCGGCGCGGCGGCCGCGAGACCGGCGAGGAAACCGGCGTTGGGGTCGCTCGCGTCGACGCGCGGCACGGGCAGCGCGAGCGCGGTGGCGGGCGCGTCGAGCGGCGCGAGCGCCGAGGTGAGCCCGGGCCCGGCGGGCGAGGGCGCCCCGGCGGTCAGGGCCTGCTCCGGGACCGCCCCGGCGGCGGGCAGGGCCTGGCCCGGAACCGCGCCGGGTCCGGCGGGCGGCGCCTGGCCCGGAACCGCGCCGGCGGGCAGCGCCCCCGCGGCCTTCGCCCCGCGCTGCCTGCGTCCCCGCCGCGCGCCCAACAGCGACACGTCCTCCGTCAGTTCGGCGAACAGTGCGGTGTCCGTGACCCGCACCTCCGTGCCGAACAGCGTCGAGAGCGCCGGCCGCGGCCGCCCCGACTGGAGCGCCACGACCTCGCGCAGCACGCCCGTCAGCTGCTCCGCCATCTCCTGCGCGGAGGAGAACCGGCGGGCCGGGTCCGGATCGGTGGCGCGGACGAGGAAGCGGTAGTACGACTCGTACGTCCGGAAGACCTCGATGTGCTCCGGGTCGGGCAGCGAGTCCACGAAGACGTTCGTGTAGCCCTGGAAGTCGAAGGTCATCACGGCGAGCGTCCGCGCCACCGTGTACAGGTCGCTCGCCACCGACGGGCCGACCTCGGCCACCTCCGGCGCCTGGTAACCGACCGTGCCGTAGATCGCGGACTCGTCGTCGTCCATCCGCCGGACCGCGCCCATGTCGATGAGCTTCAGCTGGTCCTCGGTCTGTATGGCGTTGTCGACCTTGAAGTCGCAGTACAGCAGGTTGCGGCTGTGCAGGTGCCCGAGCGCCTCCAGGGCCTCGATGCCGTACGCGCAGGCCTGCTCCACCGGCAGCGGATCGCGCCGGCCGTCGGGCGTCCGCCGGTCGTTGGCGATCTCCTTGAGCGACTTGCCGCCGACGTACTCCATGACGATGTAGCCGTCCATGGAGCCGGTGCGCGGGTCGAGGTGCTCGACGAAGTTGTAGATGCGGACGATGTTGGAGTGCTCGATCTCGGCGAGGAAGCGGCGCTCGGAGATCGCCGCGGCCATCGCGTCCTGGTCGCCGGTGTCGAGCAGGCCCTTGAGGACCACCCACCGGTCGGAGACGGCCCGGTCGACCGCGAGGTAGATCCAGCCGAGCCCGCCGTGCGCGAGGCAGCCCGCGACCTCGTACTGGCCGTGGACGATGTCCCCGGCCCGCAGCTTCGGCACGAAGGAGTACGGGTGCCCGCACGAGGTGCAGAAGCCCTCCGTGCGGCCCGGCCGGTCGCCCCGCGAACGGCCCACCGGGGCCCCGCAGTCCGAACGGGAGCAGAAACGCTTCCGCTCGGGAACCTCGGCGTTCTCCATCACCGCGGCCCGCGGGTCGGGGCGCGGCACCTCGGGGATCGTCACCAGACCCGCGCCCAGCCGGTTCCGGGCGGACTGCCCGGTCGACGAGCCCGAACTGCGCACCGACACCGAACGGCCCGTCGAGCCACCGGAGAGCGAGCGCGAGAGCCGCCCGGAGACCGACCGGCGCGAGGTCGAGGACCGGGACGAGGCGCGCGAGGAGGCGCGGGAGCTGCTCCGCGAGGAGCTCGAGTCCGGCCCCCCGACGCCCGTCCCCTTCCCCGGCACGGCCATCCCGGTCGGCGTCGACCCGATCATGCCTCCGGGCGCGACGACCGGGGCGAGCCCGCAGGTGTCGCAGTACAGCTCGCCGCCTCCCATGTCCTCGTACGCACCCTCGCACGAAGGACGCTGGCAGCTCCCCACGCCCGTCTCCCCGCTCACCACTGCCGTCCTTCCGTGTCTCCCGTGTATCTCGCGTCCCTCGTGTCCCGCGGCCCGGACAGCACGTCCGCCACCGCCTGCTGGTAGCGCAGCACCGCCTGCTCCGCGACCCGCAGATCGCAGGGCGCGCTCCACAGCATCCGGCGCGCCGCGTCGTACCGCTCGACGAGCAGCGGGTCCTCCGCCGCGCCGAGCCGCGCCACCTTCGCCTTGTACGCGTCGAGCCGGCCGCGCAGCTCGGCCCGGACCGCGAGCGGCGCGGTGACCGCCGTCAAGGACTCGCGGGCCCGCAGCAGTTCGTCCTCCGCCTCCCGCTCCAGGGACTCCAGGAGCGGGGAGAGCCGGTGCCACTGGGCGCGCCTGCGGTACTCGGCGGCGGCCGCGAGCCGCTCCTGCAGCACGATCGGCGGGCCGCTGACGGCCGGCACCTCGGAGGCGGCGATCTTCGCGAGGACCTCGCCGCGTGCCGACCGCGCCTCGGCGAGCGTCCGGTCGGCCCGCGAGAGCACGTCCCGCAGCCGCAGCAGCCGGTCCTCGGAGTCCTGCCGGACCGCGAGGACCGCCTCGATCTCGCGCCGCACGTCCTCCAGGGCCAGGGCGGCCCGGTCGTACCGCTCGGTGTCGGGGCGGCCCCCGCCGGGCGCCGAACTCCCCGCCGCCGGGCGCCAGAACGCCAGCGGGTCGGTCACGACCTGGGACCGCAGCGCGGTCAGCTCGGCCGTGATGGCCTCCAGGTCGTCCCCCGCAGGATGCTCCCCGGGCCGCACGCCGACCGAGTGGGCGAGCGAACGCGTCCGGCCCAGCTCGGCGGCGAGCAGGTCTATCCGGGCGGGCAGCGCCGACCAGACGGCGTCGGCGGTGACGACCAGGTCGAGCGAGGAGGCGTACAGCTCGTTCATCCGCCGGACGAGACCCTCCAGGCTGAACCGCTCGGTGAGCAGGGCGCCCTCGGCGGCCCCGCCCGGCACGAGCACGGTGTCGCCGCGCAGCCGGTCGGTCAGCTCCACGAGCTCCTCCCGGCCGGGCCAGCGGCGCCGCGCGCGCAGCTCACGGGCCTCCCGCAGGGCGCCGGTGTACACGTCGAAGCAGGTCCAGAGCAGGGTGATGGTCCGCTCGGCGGCCGCCCAGCGGTCCCGGGTCGTGCCGGTCAGCTCGGCCCCTTCGAGCAGCCTGCGGCCCGCGTGGTCCTGGAGTGCGAGGAGCGAGTCCTCGACCGCCTTGTGCTCGGCGCCGAGCCGCGCCAGCGCACGGTCCACCTCGTCCCGGTCCATCACCGGCCCGGGGGGTCCCGTGACGCCCATCGGTCACCTCTTCCGCTTCGTGTACAGGGTTGTCACTCCTTCGGGGGCGCGCACCGGGCTACTTGTACAGCGGGGCGGGCGGCCCCGCTATCCCGGGCAGGTCCTTCTCCAACCACTTCTCGTACGCCTTCTGCCAGGGGCCCTGCCGGTAGCCCACCAGGACCTGGTTGACCCGGCGCACCAGGTCGTCGTTGCCCAGCTTGGCCGCCACCCCGTAGTACTCCTTCGTGAACGGCTTGCCCTTGAGCTCGACCGCCGGGTCCTGCGCGGCCTGGCCGGCCGCGAGGGCGTTGTCGGTGACGACGGCGTCGACCTCGCCCATCTGGAGCCGGGCCAGGCAGTCCAGCTGGTTGGGGACGGTCAGCAGGTCCGGATCGTCCTTGGTGCCGTCGCCCTCGTCCTTGAAGACCGCGCCGAAGGAGTTCTCCGCCAGCGCGTCGTAGGCCGTGGAGCCCTCGGCGGTGCAGACCCGCTTGCCGCGCAGAGAGGAGTCGTAGCCGGTGATCCCCGTGGCGAGCTTGGGCGCCAGGACCTGCTGTCCGGCCTGGAAGTAGGCGGTGGAGAAGGCGACCTGCTCGATCCTCTTGCAGTTGATCGTCATGGTGCGCACGACGAGGTCGACCTTGCCGCTGTCCAGGGCGGCGATCCGCTGGTTGGTCGGGATGGTCCGGAAGATGATCGCGTCCGGGTCGCCGAGGATGTCGGCGGCGACGGCCCGGGCCAGGTCGATGTCGAAGCCCTCCAGGACGCCCTTCTCCGGGTTCCGGTAGCCCCAGCGGTAGCTGGACTGGTCGACGCCGACGATCAGCTTCCCGCGCTCCTTGATCGCCCGGATCGACGGGCCGTCCGCCGAGGAGGGCGTGAGGGAGGCCTCGGGGTGCTCGCAGGTGTCGGCCTTGATCTGGACGCCGGTGCCCACGCCGGGGCCGGTCGTCCGGGGCGCGGTCATGGCGGTTCCTCCTCCGGGCGGTGGCGCGGGCGACCACCGGGGCGTGCGACCGCCGGTCTCGGAGCGGCGGTGCGGCGGAACCTCGTCGGTTCCGTGTCCTCACGTTCCGGCGCCGGCCCCCTGCTCCTCAACCCGCATCGTTTCCGCATCGGAATCCAAGCGGTGCGGCACCGCTCAGGAGGTCCCCCGTCCCTGTCGGAAGCGCGCCAGCCCTTCGGAGAGCTCGATCAGCGGGTCCGGGTAGTCGTAGGCGGCCCGATCGAGGCCGGAGAGGCGCCAGGGCTCGTGGACGGCCGGCCCGCCGAGGTCCGCGAGCTCCGGCACCCAACGCCGGACGTAGGCGCCGTCAGGGTCGTACCGCTTGCCCTGGAGCACCGGGTTGAGGACGCGGTTGGGGCGACTGTCCGTCCCCGTGCCGGCCACCCACTGCCAGTTGAGCTGGTTGTTCGCGACGTCGCCGTCCACCAGCAGGTCGAGGAAGTGGCGGGCGCCCTCGCGCCAGTCGATGTACAGCGTCTTGGTGAGGAAGGAGGCGGTGAGCAGCCGGCCGCGGTTGTGCATCCAGCCCTCGTGGGCGAGCTGACGCATGGCGGCGTCGACCACGGGATAGCCGGTCCGTCCCTCGCGCCACGCCGCCAGGTCCGCCTCGGCCTCGGCGCCACGGCGCCAGCGGTCGTGACGCGGACGGTAGTCAGTGCTCGCCGCCCGGGGCCGGGCGGCGAGCACCTGGCGGTGGAAGTCGCGCCAGCACAGCTGGCGCACGAAGGCGTCCGCTCCGGCGCCGCCGCGCTTCCTGGCCCGCTGCACGGCCTCCAGGGCGGAGACGGCGCCGAAGTGGAGGTACGGCGAGAGACGCGACGTGGCGTCGCCCGCCAGGTCGTCGTGGCGCTGCTCGTACGCGTCACCGTCCGCCGTCAGCCAGGAGGAGAGCCGCTTGCGCCCCTCGCTCTCCCCGCCCACGGCGAGGCCCGGCGACACGTCCGCGATTCCGGAGCGCCGGGGCGTCCGCTCCGACCGCACCCCCGTCGGCACGCGCACCGCCCCGGGGGCGGCCAGGGGTGTCCGCAGCGGCTCGCCCGCCCAGCGCCGGTGGTACGGCGTGAAGACCGCGAAGTGGTCCGAGCCCTGGGGGGTCACGTCACCGGGCGGCACGACGTCCACCACGCCGTCGTGCACGTACAGCCGGCAGCCGTCCTCCTCCAGCACCCTGCGCAGACGCTCCTCCCGCGCCCGGGCGAAGGCCGTCGCACCGGCGGCCAGGTGGACCTCGTCCGCCTCGGTCTGCCGCACCACCGCCCTGACCTCCGACACCGTGTCGCCCTCCCGCACCACGAGCCGGCCGCCCCGCTCCCTCAGCGCCCGGTCGAGGTCCACCAGGCAGTCCGCGAGGAAGGCCAGCCGGTTGGGGGCCCCGAAGCCCGCCCGGTCCACGGCCCGGTCGCGCACGAACAGCGGCACCACCTCCTGCGCCCCTTCGAGGGCGGCCCGCAGCGGCGGGTGGTCGTGGACCCGGAGGTCGGAGGTGTACAGAACGACGGCGACGGTCATCGCGTCCTCCCTGCTCGGCCGCCGGTCGCGAGCGCGCCGCCGGCGTCTGGATTTCCCATTCCCACCCCTGTGGTTCCGCGCTGCCTCGCGTGCCGGATGCGCGCGGGGGCGGCCGCCTTCGCCTGACCGGAGAACACCGGTGGCCCCGCATCCCGGGCAGGGGCCGTGCCGCATGGGCGCGCCGCGCGGCGGGTAGGTGAGGCAAGAGGCGGTTCCCGTGTCCCTGGTGCTGATCGACAGGCTGCGTGGAAGGGCCGGGGAAGCGCTGCTGCTGCGAGTGGCCGGACCCGCGGCCCATCGGAAGCGCGCCCGGATCCACGACACGCCGGGTCCACGCTGGTTCGCTCCGGACCGGCCGATCCGGGTCGTGCACGCGGACGCCTCGATGTACGTCGGAGGGCTCGCGGCGCTCCTCCTGCAGTCCCTCCACCCGGTCGCCATGGCCGCCGTATGGGCGCACTCGGGATTCCGCGGTGACCCCTGGGGGCGCCTCCAGCGCACCAGCACCTTCTTGGCGGAGACGACGTTCGGGCCGGTGGAGGACGCCGAGCGGGCGGTCGCGCGGGTGCGCGGGGTGCACGCCCGGGTCACCGGGACGACGTCCGGCGGGGTGCCCTACCGGGCCTCGGATCCGGCACTGCTCGCCTGGGTGCACATCGCCGAGACCTCCTGCTTCCTGCGGGCGTACCAGGAGTACGGCCGGGCCCCGCTCACCGAGGCCCGG
>NZ_MWIG01000463.1:10254-10416 GCF_002156145.1 Streptomyces sp. NRRL B-24572
GCCGTGGCCGGTGCGCGTTCCCTACGCCCTCCTCGCGGCCGCTGCGGTGGACCTCCTGCCCTCCTGGGCCAGGGAGTTCCTCACCCTGCCGGTGAGCATCCGGCTGCTCCTGCCCTTCGCGCGGTGGGGCGGCCTCGTCGTCACCGCGTTGATCCGCTGGGT
>NZ_MWIG01000464.1:0-16261 GCF_002156145.1 Streptomyces sp. NRRL B-24572
CCGAGGGCCGCGAGGAGCATGGGGTGGCCGGGGCGGACCTTCACCCCGTCGACGAGGAGCGTGGCGCCCGCCTTGTCGAGGACGCGGTGGAGGTGGTCGACGGGCCCGGCGGCGGTGCCTCCGGTGGTGACGACCAGGTCGGCGGCGGAGCCGGTGACGGCCGCGTACAGCTCCTCGGCGTCGTCGCCGATCCGCCGGGTGGCGAGCACCTCGGCGCCGAGCGCCGACAGCCAGGGGCCGAGCATCGGGCCGAGGGCGTCACGGATGAGTCCCTCGTGGGGGAGCCCGGCCGTGAGGAGCTCGTCGCCGAGGACGAGGACCTCCACCCGGGGGCGCGGCGGTACGGGGAGCTCGTCGTAACCGGCGGCCGCGGCGAGGCCCAGGACGGCGGGGGTCACGGCGGTGCCGGCGGGAAGCAGCTCGTCACCGGAGCGGCACTCCTGCCCCCGGGGCCGGATGTCCTGCCCGGCGACCACGCCACGCAGGGCATGCAGCACGAGCCCCGCGGTCTCGGCCCGCTCGGTACGGGAGTGCTCGCTACGGATGACGGCGGTGGTCCCGGGCGGGACGGGGGCGCCGGTGGCGATCCGTACGGCCTCGCCGTCGTTCAGCGCGGTGGCGGGCGCGTGACCGGCGAGGACGGGGGTCTCGGCGCGGACGGTCCAGGGGCCCGGGCCCGCGACGGCCCAGCCGTCCATGGCGGAGGTGTCGAAGGAGGGCAGGTCGGTGAGGGCGAGGAGCGGCTCGGCCAGGACCTGGCCGAGGGCCTGACCGAGCGGGAGGCGCCGCGGCGCGCGGCCGGACCGCGCGGTGGTCCCGGCGCGGACGGCGGCGGCCCGGGCCTCGGGCCAGGCGGTGGCGCGGTGCGGCGGCCCGGACTTCGCGCCGACGGCGGTTCCCGGGGCCACGGGGGCGGGCTCCTTCAGGGTCATCCGGCCTCGTCCTACTCGGTGGCTTTTTCGGCGGGCTGCTCGGCGGGCTGCTCGCCGTCCTGTTCGGCGGCCCAGCGCTGGGCGAGCGCGGCGGCCTTCCGGGCGGCCTCGGCGACGGCCTCCTGTCCGCCCTCGGTGCCCGCGCGGGCCGCCGCGTAGCCGACCAGGAAGGTGGTCAGGGGCGCGGCGGGGCGGGCCACGCCGTGGGCGGCGTCACGGGCGAGGTCGAGGAGCACGCCGGTGTCGACGTCCAGCTCGATGCCCAGTTCGTTCTTGACTGCGGTGATCCATTCGTCCAGCACGGTCCCATGCTCCCTGATGCGGGCCCGGGCCGTGGCGATGTCCTCCCAGGTGTCGCAGTCGAAGGAGGCGAGGGGGTCCGCGGCGACCCGGGTGAGCCTCAGTCCCCCGGTGAGGAGCCGCAGCGGCCCGCCGGCGAGGGTGCCGCCTCGCCGCTCTGCGACGAGGGCCAGTTCGCGCAGGAGCGGGGTGCGGCGGTACGCGGCGACGAGCGGCTGGTCCCGCCCCTCGGCATCGGTGAGAAGCGCGGCCTCGGTACCGGAATCCGCGTCGAGTGCCTCAAGGAGGCGCCGGACGGTGTCCTGGTCCAGGAAGGGCAGGTCGGCGGAGAGGACGAGGAGGACGTCGGCGCCGGTCTCCCGCACCCCGGCGCCGAGGGCGGCCAGGGGGCCGCCGCCGGGCGGGTCCTCCCTGGTCCAGCGGACGGGGCGGACGGTCGGCCGGGGTTCGGCGACGACCACGGTCCGGTCGGCGCCGGGACAGGCCGAGAGCACCCGGTCGAGGAGGGTCCGCCCTCCGATCCGTACCCCGGGCTTGTCGGAGCCGCCGAGCCGCCGAGCGGCGCCTCCGGCGAGCACGACGACGTCGTATGCGGTGGTCACCCCAGCAGTATGTCGCCGAACCCCGCCACCGACGGCAGGGTCTCCCTTGCTGAGACGGAGGGGGAGGGACGAAGGCGCGGGAGACTGCAGCGGCGGACGACCACTCCGGGGGACGGCCGGACCGGGAACGAACCACACCGGCGGCCGGCCGGACCGACGGACAGCCGGACCGACAGACGGCCGGACCGACAGACGGCCGGACCGACAGACGGCCACGGTGGGGGCGGCCGCGCCGGAGACGGCCGCGCCCGCCCGTCGACGGCCGCGTCTGCGGCGGCGGCGCAGGCGCCCGGCCGCACCGGGTGGGGGTCCGGTACGGCCGGGCGGTGTCGGAGCGTCCGCGTCAGAGCGTCCGCGTCAGACCGTGCGGAGCAGGACCGCCGGCTGCTCGACGCAGTCCGCCACATACCGCAGGAAGCCACCCGCCGTACCGCCGTCGCAGACGCGGTGGTCGAAGGTGAGCGAGAGCTGCACGACCTGACGGACGGCCAGTTCACCCTGGTGGACCCAGGGCTTGGGGATGATCCGGCCGACCCCGAGCATGGCCGCCTCGGGGTGGTTGATGATCGGCGTGGAGCCGTCGACCCCGAACACCCCGTAGTTGTTCAGGGTGAACGTGCCGCCGGTCAGATCGGCCGGGGTGATCGCGCCCTGCCGGGCCGCCTCCGTCAGCCGGGCGAACTCGGCCGTCAGCGACTCCGCGGTCCGGGTCCCCGCGTCCTTGACCACGGGGACGACCAGCCCGCGCGGGGTCTGGGCGGCGAAGCCGAGATGCACGGACGGCAGCCGGACGATCTCCCGGGCGGACGTGTCCACGGTGGAGTTGAGCTCGGGGAACCGGGCCAGCGCGTGGACGCAGATCCGCGCGAGGAGCGCGAGCAGCGAGATCTTCGGCCCGCCGGCCGCGTTCATCGCCGCGCGGGCCGCCATCAGCTCGGTCGCGTCGGCGTCGACCCAGCAGGTCGCGTCGGGGATCTCCGTACGGCTGCGGGACAGCTTGTCCGCCACCGCGCCGCGGACCCCGCGCAGCGGAACCCGCTCACCGGCCGGTGCCGCGACAGCAGGCGCGGGCGCGGGCGCCGGGGCGGCGACCGGCCGCTCCAGGGCCGCGAGGGCCAGCTCCACGTCGGCGCGCAGGATCAGCCCCTCGGGCCCGGATCCGCGCACCTCCCTAAGGTCGAGGCCCCGGTCACGGGCCAGCTTCCGCACGAGCGGCGAGATGACGGGCACGGGCCCCTCGTGGGCGACCACCGGGGCGGCGACGGGGGCAGGAGCCTGAGCGGCAGCGGCCGGGGCCGGAGCGGCAGCCGGGGCCGGAGCGGCAGCGGGAGCCTGCGCAGCGGCCGGGGCCTGCGCGGCCGCCGGGTTCGCGGGCCGCACCCGGCGACGGCGGGCGGCCGGCCCGGCCGTGCCGTAGCCGACGAGCACGTTGCCCGAGTACTCGGAGGAGACGGCCTCGGCGGATGCCTTCGGCGCCGCTTCGGGAGCGGCCTCGGTGAGCTCCTCCGGCGCGCCCGTGCCACCCACGGCGACCGTCAGGAGCGGTGCGCCGACGGGCAGTTCGGTGCCCTCCTCGCCGTACCGGGCGGTGACGACGCCGCCGTACGGGCAGGGCACCTCGACCATCGCCTTGGCCGTCTCGACCTCGACGACCGGCTGGTCGATGGCGACGACGTCGCCGACGGCGACCAGCCAGCGCACGATCTCGGCCTCGGTGAGGCCCTCACCGAGGTCGGGCAGCTTGAACTCAAGGACCTGTGCCATCAGCTGCCCGCCTCCCACTGCAGTCGCGCGACCGCGTCCAGGACCCGGTCCACGCCCGGCAGATGGTGCCGCTCCAGCATCGGCGGCGGGTACGGGATGTCGAAGCCCGCGACCCGCAGCACCGGCGCCTCCAGGTGGTGGAAGCAGCGCTCGGTCACGCGCGCGGCGATCTCCGCGCCGGGGCCGCCGAAGCCGGTCGACTCGTGGACGACGACCGCGCGGCCGGTGCGCCGCACCGAGGCGCAGACGGTCTCGTCGTCGAACGGCACGAGCGAGCGCACGTCGACGACCTCCAGGTCCCAGCCCTCGGCCTGCGCGGCCTCCGCCGCCTCCAGGCAGACCGGCACCGAGGGGCCGTAGGTGATCAGAGTGGCGCCGGTGCCCCGGCGCCGCACGACGGCCTTGCCGATCGGCTCGACGGGCGCGGGCGCCTCGGGGGACCAGTCGGACTTGGACCAGTAGAGCCGCTTGGGCTCCAGGAAGACCACCGGGTCGTCGGAGGCGATGGCCGCGCGCAGCAGCCCGTACGCGTCCTCGACGGTCGCCGGGGTGACGACGTGCAGGCCCGGCGTGGCCGTGTAGTAGGCCTCGGAGGAGTCGCTGTGGTGCTCGACGCCGCCGATCCCGCCGCCGTACGGGACGCGGATGACGATCGGCATCGGCATCGCGCCGCGCGTCCGGTTCCGCATCTTCGCCACGTGCGAGAGCAGCTGCTCGAACGCCGGGTAAGCGAACGCGTCGAACTGCATCTCCACGACCGGCCGCAGGCCGTACATGGCCATGCCGACGGCCGCGCCGAGGATGCCCGCCTCGGCCAGCGGGGTGTCGGTGCAGCGGTCCTCGCCGAACTCCTTGGCGAGCCCGTCGGTGACCCGGAAGACGCCGCCGAGGGTGCCGACGTCCTCGCCCATCACATGGACGGTCGGGTCCTCGGCCATCGCGTCGCGCATGGCGCGCTGGAGCGCCTGCGCCATCGTGGCCGGCTTCGGCTTCGCGGCGTTCCCGCCGGCCTTGGCCGCCGCGGTGCCGGTCGTCGCGGTCGTCATCACGCCTCACCCTCGGCTTCGAGCTCGGCGCGCAGCTGCGCCGCCTGTTCACGCAGCTGCGTGGTCTGCTCCGCGTAGACGTGGGAGAAGAGCTCCATCGGGTCGAGCACCGGGTCGGCGTTCATCCGTTCGCGCAGCTCCGCCGCCATCGTCTCGGCGGCCTCGGCCGCCGCTCGCCTGCCGTCCTCGTCGAGCAGGCCACGCTCCGTCAGTTCCCGTTCGAGCAGCAGGATCGGGTCGTGCGCCCGCCAGGCCTCGACCTCGCCGGCCGCCCGGTAGCGGGTGGCGTCGTCGGCGTTGGTGTGGGCGTCGATCCGGTAGGTGACGGCCTCGACGAGGGTGGGGCCGCCGCCGCGCCGGGCGCGGGCCACGGCCTCGGTGAGCACCTGGTGGACGGCGACCGCGTCGTTGCCGTCGACGAGCCGGCCCGGCATCCCGTATCCGACGGCCTTGTGGGCGAGGGAGGGGGCCGCGGTCTGCTTGGCGAGCGGCACGGAGATCGCGAAGCCGTTGTTCTGGACGAAGAAGACCACGGGGGCCTGCCAGACGGCGGCGAAGTTCAGCGCCTCGTGGAAGTCGCCCTCGCTGGTGCCGCCGTCGCCGACCATGGCGAGGGCGACGACGTCGTCGCCCTTGAGGCGGGCGGCGTGGGCGAGGCCCACGGCGTGCGGGAGCTGGGTGGCGAGCGGGGTGCAGAGCGGCGCGATGCGGTGCTCGTGCGGGTCGTACCCGGTGTGCCAGTCGCCGCGCAGCAGGGTCAGGGCCTGGACGGGGTCGAGGCCCCGGGCGACGGCCGCGAGGGTGTCGCGGTACGAGGGGAAGAGCCAGTCCCGCTCCTCCAGGGCGAGGGCGGCGGCGATCTCGCACGCCTCCTGGCCGGTGGTGGACGGGTACACGGCGAGCCGGCCCTGCTTGGTGAGGGCGGTGGCCTGGGTGTTGTACCGGCGGCCGCGGATCAGCTCCGCGTAGAGCCGGAGCAGCAGCGCGGGGTCGGCGTCGGCCACCGCGTCCGTGCCGAGCACGCGCAGCGGCTCGGCCTCGGGCAGCAGCGGCGCGGGGTCCGTGCGCGGCTGCCAGGCGGGCGGCGGGGTGGGCCGGTAGGCGGGAACGGCACCGGGCGGCTCTTGGACTGTCGAACTGCGCTGTTGCAACGAGTCCACCTCCTCGTGGGAGCGGGCATAAGACCCGAAGGCGGGTGGCGCGAGTGTGGCGCGCCTCACCTACCGATTGTTCGGTCGTGGAGGCATTTTGGCTACAGGCACCTCCAGCCTGTGGACAAACGGTTCTCCACAGCCTGGGATAAGAGCAGGTCGTCCACCGGAGAGAGGCGGGGGCACATGGCGGATGAACAAATGGCCGAGGACTGGGAGCGGGTCGTCGCACCGGCGCCGGCACCGGTGATCCCAGGAGCCCCGGCACGCCCGCTGGACGCCATCGACCGCGACATCCTGCGCATCCTGCAGACGGACGGCCGCGCATCGGTCCGCTCCGTGGCCGAGCGGGTGCACGTCTCCCGGGCCAACGCGTACGCGCGGATCAACCGGCTCATCGACGACGGGGTGATCCGCGGCTTCAGCGCGCGCGTGAACCATGAGCGGGCCGGGCACGGCGCCTCCGCCTACATCACGCTCAAGATCGTCCAGAACTCCTGGCGGACCGTGCGCGAACAGCTCCAGGCCCTGCCGGGGGCCGCACACATCGCCCTGGTCAGCGGCGATTTCGACGTCCTGCTGCTCGTCCACACGCCCGACAACCGGACCCTGCGCGAGCTGGTGCTCACCAAGCTCCAGTCGATCCCCGAGGTGCTCTCCACCCGGACCCTGCTGGTCTTCGAGGAGACGGACCTGGACCCGGACCACCGGGACCCGGGACGCTGAGACCCCACGGGGCCGTACGAGGGGACGCCGAAGCCCCCGTAGGCCGTACGGGGGACAGTGGCGGTACGGACGGGCCTCAGCGCGCCGTCCGCAGCCCGTCGAAGGCCAGGTGGACGACGGTCTCGGCGAGCTGCTCCCGCTCCGCCGTCGCGCCCGGATGCGGCCGGTACCACTCCACCAGCGAGTTGATCATGCCGAAGAGGAGCCGGGTCGCGAGCCGGATGTCCACGTCGGCCCGCAGGTCGCCCTCGGCGGCGGCGGCCTTCAGCAGATCGGCCACCCTGTGGTCGAACTCGCGGCGCCGCTCCATCGCCCACCGCTCGGTGGCGGTGTTGCCCCGCACCCGCAGCAGCAGCGTCACGTACGGCAGCTCCGCTATCAGCACCTCGACGGTGCGGCGCGTGACGTACTCGACCCGCTCGACGGCCTTGCCGCGCCCGGCCCCCGGCTCGTCGAGCACCGCGAAGAGCCCGTCGAGCGCCCGGCTGACCGCCCGCCGCAGCAGCTCCTCCTTGCCGGAGACGTGGTGGTAGATCGAGGACTTCGAGATCCCGGCCGCCTTCGACAGGTGCTCCATCGACGTGCCGTCGTAACCGCGCTCGTTGAAGACCCGGACGGCGACCGAGAGCAGCGTCTCGGGGGTGTACGTGTCGCGCTTGGCCGTGGTCATCGGGAGTCCTCCTCATCGGCCTCGGCACACCGGCGGGCGACGGCCTGGCTCGGCCCGTACCGGCCCGTCGGATAGCGCTCGTGCAGCGCCCTGAGCAGGTCGCAGACCCGTCGGGGCCCCAGCTTCTCGGCCCACTCCAGGGGGCCGGCCGGGTAGTTGACCCCGAGCCGCATCGCCGTGTCCACGTCCTCGGCGGTCGCGACCCCCCGGTCGACCGCGTCGGCCGCGAGATCCGCGAGCATCGCGACCGTACGGGCCACGATCATGCCGGGCACGTCACCGATCACGGAGACCTGCTTGCCCAGCACCTGGAAGAGGCCCACGGCCTCGGCGAGGGTCTCGGGCGCGGTGCGCCGCCCCGTGGACAGGACCATCCGGCTCGCGCGCGCGTAGTCGAGGGCGAGGTCGAAGTAGACGATCTCCTCGGGGAAGAACTCGAAGGAACTCTCGCCGTCCGCGAGCATCAGCAGGCCCCCGCCCGGCAGCACGATCCTCCCGTCGCCCTTCTTGCGCCGGACGGCGATCCCGGCCTCCTCGAAGAGGGCCACCAGCGGCTCGGCGGGGCCCAGGTCCCCCTCGACGACGATCCCCTTCGGCGCCTCGGCCGGCGCCTCCGTCCGCGGCTCGGGCCGCTGCGCGCCCTCCGCGTACGAGAACCAGCCGTGCCCCGACTTGCGGCCGAGGCGTCCCGACTCGACGAGCCGGCGCTGCGCGAGCGAGGGGGTGAACTTGGGGTCCTGGTAGAAGGACTCCCACACGGACCGGGTGACGGCCTCGTTCACGTCCTGGCCGATGAGGTCGGTCAGCTCGAAGGGCCCCATGCGGAAGCCCCCGCACTCGCGCAGGGCCGCGTCGATGGTGGCGGGGTCGGCCGCGCCCTCCTCGAAGACCCGGAACGCCTCGGCGTAGAAGGGGCGGGCGACCCGGTTCACGATGAAGCCGGGGGTGTCCGCACAGCGCACCGGCGTCTTGCCCCAGCCCTTGACCGTCTCGTACGCGCGCGTGGCGACGTCCGGGTCGGTGGCGAAGCCGCTGACGACCTCGACGAGGGGGAGCAGCGGCGCCGGGTTGAAGAAGTGCAGTCCGACGAACCGGCCGGGCAGCCGCAGTCCTCCGGCGATGGCGGTGACGGAGAGGGAGGAGGTGTTCGTGGCGAGGACGGTGTCGTCGCCGACGATCTTCTCCAGGTCGGCGAAGAGCCGCTGCTTGACCGCCAGGTCCTCGACGATCGCCTCGATCACCAGCGCGGCGTCCGCGAGCTCGGCGGGGTCCTCGGCCGCGTGCAGCCGGCCGACGGCGGCCTCCCGCGCGGCGGCGTCGAGGCGGCCCTTCTCCACGAGCCGGTCCAGGCGGGCGGTGAGGGCGGCGACGGCCTCGGCGGCCCGGCCGGGGGCGCTGTCGTAGAGGCGCACGGGGTGGCCTGCGACCAGCGCGACCTGGGCGATGCCCTGGCCCATGGTGCCGGTGCCGACGACGGCGACGGTGCGGTCGGGTCCGATGCCGACGGCGCTCCCCCGCCCCTCGGCGGCGGTCTCACGGGCGGTCACGTCGTCGCTCCCCCTGGCGGTCACGTCGGTGCTCACGTCGGCGCTCATAGGAGTGATCCTCCCCGATGGGTTTTCCACAGGATCGCCGGACCCCCTTGTCCCGACCGATCGTTCGGTTACTCTAACTCCGTACGCGTCTCCCTGCCCAGCTCGACGAGGAGTTGGTCCATCGATGGCCACCGCTCAGCTGACCACCGACCGTCTGGCCGAGAAGCACCGGTCCACACTCGACCAGGCGCTCTCCACGATCCGCACCCGCGCCTACTGGTCGCCGTACCCCGAGCACCCGAAGGCGTACGGCGCGGACGGCTCGCTCGACGCGGCCGCGGGCCTCGCCGCCCACCAGTCCGCGTTGAACACCCGCTTCGACCTCGACCAGCCCGGCACCGACGGCTGGACCGGCGGCGAGACCTCGCCCTACGGCCCCTCGCTCGGCATCGAGTACCCGCACGCCGACCTCGACGTGCTGCTCCCCGCGATGCGCGCCGGCATGGGCGCCTGGCGGGACGCCGGCGCCGAGACCCGTGCCCTGGTCTGCCTGGAGATCCTCGCCCGGATCTCCGCCCGCACCCACGAGTTCGCCCACGCCGTCATGCACACCAGTGGCCAGGCGTTCATGATGGCGTTCCAGGCCGGCGGCCCGCACGCCCAGGACCGCGGCCTCGAGGCCGTGGCGTACGCGTACGAGGAGCAGACCCGCACGCCCGCCGGACGGGCCGGCTGGTCCAAGCCGCAGGGCAAGCGCGACCCCCTGGAGCTCAGCAAGGAGTTCACCCCGGTCGGCCGCGGCATCGCCCTGGTCATCGGCTGCAACACCTTCCCCACGTGGAACGGCTACCCGGGCCTGTTCGCCTCCCTCGCCACCGGCAACCCGGTCCTGGTCAAGCCGCACCCGCGCGCGGTCCTGCCGCTCGCGCTCACGGTGCAGGTCGCCCGCGAGGTGCTCGCCGAGGCCGGCTTCGACCCGAACCTGGTCGCGCTCGCCGTCGAGCGCCCCGGCGAGGGCATCGCCAAGACCCTGGCCGTCCGCCCCGAGATCCGGATCATCGACTACACCGGCTCCACCGCCTTCGGCGACTGGCTGGAGGCCAACGCCCGGCAGGCCCAGGTGTACACGGAGAAGGCCGGCGTCAACACGGTCGTCGTCGACTCCACCGACGACTACAAGGGGATGCTGGCCAACCTGGCCTTCTCGCTGTCCCTGTACAGCGGCCAGATGTGCACCACCCCGCAGAACCTGCTGATCCCCCGCGACGGCATCACCACCGACCAGGGCCCCAAGTCGTACGACGAGGTCGTCGCCGACCTCGCGGCGGCGGTCGGCGGCCTGCTCGGCGACGACGCCCGGGCGAACGGTCTGCTGGGCGCCCTGGTCAACCCGGACGTGAAGGCGCGCCTGGAGGCCGCCGCCGGGCTCGGCGAGGTCGCGCTGGCCTCCCGCGAGGTGGTCAACCCGGAGTACCCGGACGCCGTGGTCCGCACGCCGGTCATCGTGAAGCTGGACGGCTCCAAGCCGGACGCCCAGGCCGCGTACTTCTCGGAGTGCTTCGGCCCGGTCTCCTTCGCGGTCTCGGTGGACTCCACCGCCGACGCCCTGGAGCTGCTGCGCCGCACGGTCCGGGAGAAGGGCGCCATGACGGTCGGCGCCTACACCACCTCGGCGGACGTCGAGCGCGCGGTGGAGGAGGTCTGCCTGGAGGAGTCGGCCCAGCTCTCGCTGAACCTCACGGGCGGGGTGTACGTGAACCAGACGGCCGCGTTCTCCGACTTCCACGGCTCCGGCGGCAACCCGGCGGCGAACGCCGCGCTGTGCGACGGCGCCTTCGTCTCCAACCGCTTCCGGGTGGTGGAGGTCCGCCGCCAGGCCTGATCCACGGTCTCGTGGAGGCCCTCCGGGGCCTCCACGAGAGCTCTTCCAGGAGAGAGAGCTAAGGGGTGTCGATCTCCGCGTACCGCTGCACCCAGGCGTGCATGGCGATCGCGGCGGCCGCGCCCGCGTTGATCGACCGGGTCGAGCCGAACTGGGCGATCGAGCAGACCATCTCCACATGGGCGCGGGCCTCCTCGGTGAGCCCCGGGCCCTCCTGTCCGAAGAGCAGCACACAGCGGCGCGGCAGCACGGTCCGCTCCAGCGGGACGGCGCCCGGCAGGTTGTCGATCCCGATGACCGGGATGCCCTCGGCCGCCGCCCACGAGGTCAGCGACGCGGTGTCCGGGTGGTGCCGGACGTGCTGGTAGCGGTCGGTGACCATGGCGCCCCGCCGGTTCCAGCGGCGCCGGCCCACGATGTGGACCTCCTTCGCCAGGAAGGCGTTGGCGGTCCGCACCACCGAGCCGATGTTGAAGTCGTGGCCCCAGTTCTCCACCGCCACGTGGAAGTCGTGCCGCCGGGTGTCCAGGTCGGCGACGACCGCCTCGCGCGTCCAGTACCGGTAGCGGTCGACGACATTGCGCCGGTCGCCGCCGGCGAGCAGCTCGGGGTCGTACCGCTCGTCCCGCGGCCACGGCTCCGGGTGCGGCCCGACGCCGATCTCGGGGCCGAAGCCCTCGTCGTACTGGACCGGCTCGGACTGTTCTTCGGTGGTGCTCACCCGACGAGGGTACGGGGACCGTGCTCCTCACCCGTACGGCGCTGCTCGGGCAGCGACTCGGCGGGCGCCTCGGCGGGTGTCCTGCGCAGCAGCCGGTCCCTGCCCCGGGCCGCCCGGGCGCCCAGCCACACCAGGAACGCCGTCGGCAGGAACACGGCGTCGGCGGAGATCATCGCGAGCGAGAAGACCGGCAGTCCGAGGAGGACCGCGATGCCGGCGTGCTCCGCCATCATCATGACGAGGAGGACGTTCTTGACCTTGCGGTTGAAGAGCGTGAAGGGGAAGGCGACCTGGGCGATCACCGTGCCGTAGGTCAGCAGCATCACCATGATCCCGCTGGCGCCGAGCAGCTCGGAGAGGGCCGGCCAGGGCGAGAAGTAGTCCAGGTGGAGCGGGTAGAACAGGGCGGTGCCGTCCTCCCAGCGCGAGCCCTGGATCTTGTACCAGCCGGCCGTGGCGTAGATCAGGCAGACCTCAGCCATGAGCACGATGAGGGTGGCGTTGTGCGCGAGGTTGGCGAGGGCGTCGAGCAGGATGCGCGGCTCCCCGGGCGCGACCCGGCGGACCAGCCACCACAGGCCGTTCCCGAGCCACAGCACCCACAGCAGCACCAGCACCCACCACTCGCCGCTGACGTCGCCGAACCAGGTGGCGGCGAGGAGGAAGCCGCCGAGCACGGTCCACAGCAGCGGTCCGACGACATCACGGCGCGGGCTCTCCCCGGCGCGGGCCGCACGGGCCTCGCGGGCCGCCCGCCGGGCGTCGAGGGACCACACCTGGCCGCAGCGGGTGAAGACGAGGTAGATCGAGGCGAGGTGGAGGACGTTGTCGCCGCCGTCGCCCACGAAGACGGCGCGGTTCAGCAGCGAGAGCACCCCGACCATGAAGACCACGGACACGGCCCGGGTGCGCCAGCCCACCAGGAGCAGGGCGGCGGAGAGCACGGCGAGCCCGTAGACGAGCTCGAACCAGATCCGGCCGTCCGACCACAGGAGCACGGTGAAGGCCCGGTTGTCGGCGATCAGCCGCTGCGCCAGCTCGAAGGACCAGGGGCTGTCGGGGCCGTACAGCAGGTGGCGGTGCGGCAGCTCGCGCAGCAGGAAGATCAGCCAGGTCAGCGAGAAGCCGATCCGTACGATCGCGCTCTGGTACGGGGCGAGGGAGCGGCCCGTGACGGCCTGCACGGCGCGGGCGAGCCGGCGGTCGAAGGGCTCGCGGGCACGCGCGGGCGTGGCGGGGGAGGTGCTCATCGGCCCGCCTCCGTGCGGCTCGCGCCGGCGCCGGTGGCCCGGTCGGCTTCGGTGACGTTCCACCACGGGAAGTCGCGGTAGGAGGGGGCGGTCCGCGTCTTCTCGGTGCTCCACCGGGGGGCGGGGACGGGCCGGGAGACGGTGCGGAGCTGGATGCGCCGCGCGTCGGCGCCGATCGCGCGTCCGTCGGGGCCTTCGAGGGCGTCGAGCCTGAGCATCGCGATGCGGCTCATGTACTCCTCCGAGAGGGTGCCGCGCAGCCCGTTGGGGCGGCCGCCGTCGTTGTGCGTGTTGAGGTAGAAGTCCACGGCCCTGCGGAGCTGGTTCTGCTGCGCGTGGCTGGGCATCGGGTTGTGCCGTATGGCCTCGATGTCCTGGGCGGTGAGGTCGATCCAGCCGGTGGTGCGGCGGCCGCCGTCGGCGGTGACGAGCTCGGCGCGGACCTCGACGGCGATGTTCGTCTGGAGCGGATTGGGTGCGAAGAGCTTCCAGTTCTGCTCGAACTCGGGGTAGATCCAGTCGTCGACGGCCTCGCCGTGCCGCTTGGTCAGCGTGTTGGACGGCGCCACGTGCAGGAACACCATCGCCAGGTGGACGCAGGCGAACACGCCGACGACGGCGAGCGCCACGGCGACGACGACCTGGTAGGGCAGCGAGAGCGCCATGATCCCGACGCCGGACCGGGCCCCGGATCCCTCAGGCCCCTCGATCGACCCGGCCGCCTCGGCCACCTCGGCCGCCTCGGCCGTATCAGCCGCCTCGGCCGTCTCGGCCCCGGCAGCGATGCCCGGGGTCTCGGGAGGAGTGGCCGGCGGGTCCTCGGAGGGCCTCCGCCCGTCGTCGCTCACCTCGACCGCGTCCTTTTCGACGTACGCGTCCATCCCGCCCCGATCCCGATCGACCCGCCTCGGTTATCCACAGGGTTGACACCATACGGGCCGCCGACCCACCATTGAAGTCATTCAACCGAACGATCGGTCGGTAGGGAGTCTGATGACCGCAGTGACGGCAGGGACGACAGGGACCACGGGCACGCCCGGCGCGTCGGACACGGCCGTGGCGGCGGAGCAGGCCGCCTACGAGGCCGTGTTCGACGCCGCCGTCGCCGCCGACGAGCGCATCGAGCCGCGCGACTGGATGCCCGAGGACTACCGGGCCTCGCTCGTCCGGCAGATCGCGCAGCACGCCCACTCCGAGATCATCGGCATGCAGCCCGAGGCCAACTGGATCACCCGGGCGCCCTCCCTGCGGCGCAAGGCGATCCTCATGGCCAAGGTGCAGGACGAGGCCGGCCACGGGCTGTACCTGTACAGCGCGGCGGAGACCCTCGGCACCAGCCGCGACGAGCTGCTCGACAAGCTCCACTCCGGCCGCCAGAAGTACTCCTCGATCTTCAACTACCCCACGCTGACCTGGGCCGACGTCGGCGCGATCGGCTGGCTGGTCGACGGCGCCGCCATCACCAACCAGGTCCCCCTCTGCCGCTGCTCCTACGGCCCGTACGCCCGCGCGATGGTCCGGGTCTGCAAGGAGGAGTCCTTCCACCAGCGCCAGGGATACGAGGCACTGCTCGCCCTGTCGAACGGCACCGAGGCCCAGCACGCCATGGCACAGGACGCGGTGAACCGCTGGTGGTGGCCCTCGCTCATGATGTTCGGCCCGCCGGACGACAAGTCGACGCACACCGCCCAGGCGATGGCCTGGAAGATCAAGCGCCACACCAACGACGAACTGCGCCAGCGCTTCGTCGACATCGCCGTACCGCAGGCGGAGGCCCTCGGCCTCACCCTCCCCGACCCCGACATCCGGTGGAACGAGGAGCGCGGGCACTACGACTTCGGCCCGATCGACTGGACCGAGTTCTGGGACGTCCTCAAGGGGAACGGCCCCTGCAACGACCAGCGGCTGAGCAAGCGGCGCCAGGCCCACGAGGACGGCGCCTGGGTCAGGGAAGCGGCGGCGGCCTACGCGGAGAAGCACACCGGAAAGCACGGGGAGGCACAGGCATGACGACCGACGGTTGGCCGCTGTGGGAGGTGTTCGTGCGCTCCCGCCGCGGACTGTCCCACACCCACGCGGGCAGTCTCCACGCACCCGACGCGGAGATGGCCCTGCGCAACGCCCGCGACCTCTACACCCGCCGGTCCGAAGGCGTGTCGATCTGGGTCGTCCCCTCGGCGGCGATCACCGCCTCCTCGCCCGACGAGAAGGACCCCTTCTTCGAGCCGGCCGCGGACAAGCCCTACCGCCACCCGACCTTCTACGAGATCCCGGAAGGGGTGAAGCACCTGTGACCACCGAGACCACCGTTCCGACGGCCGCGGCGCTCGCCCTCGGCGACGACGCCCTCGTCCTCTCCCACCGCCTGGGGGAGTGGGCCGGCTCCGCCCCCGTCCTGGAGGAGGAGGTCGCCCTGGCCAACATCGCCCTCGACCTCCTCGGCCAGGCCCGGGTCCTGCTCTCCCTCGTCGGCGACGAGGACGAACTGGCCTACCTCCGCGAGGAGCGCTCCTTCCGCAACAGCCAGCTGGTCGAGCAGCCGAACGGCGACTTCGCCCACACCATCGCCCGGCAGCTCTACTTCTCCACCTACCAGCGACTCCTGTACGGGCAGCTGGCCTCCGGCGACGGCCCCTTCGCCGGCCTCGCGGCCAAGGCCGTCAAGGAGGTCGCCTACCACCAGGACCACGCCGAGCACTGGACCCTCCGCCTCGGCGACGGCACCCCCGAGAGCCACCAGCGGATGCAGCGCGCCTGCGACGCCCTCTGGCGGTACACCGGCGAACTGTTCCAGCCCGTCGACGGCCTCGACCTGGACCTCCCGGCCCTGGAGACCGCCTGGCTGGACTCGGTCACCGACGTCCTCGGCCGGGCCACCCTCACCGTCCCCTCCGGACCCCGCACCGGCGCCTGGAGCGCGGGCGCCGGCCGACAGGGCCTGCACACCGAACCCTTCGGACGGATGCTCGCCGAGATGCAGCACCTGCACCGCAGCCACCCGGGGGCGACATGGTGACCATGACGGCCCTGGAGGAGGAACTGAGCCGCATCGCCGGCTCCGTCCCCGATCCCGAGCTGCCCGTCCTCACCCTGGAGGAACTCGGCGTCATGCGGGGCGTTCAGGTCCTCGGCCCCGGCCGGGTCGAGGTCTCCCTCACCCCCACCTACACGGGCTGCCCCGCGATCGAGGCGATGGCCTCCGACATCGAGCAGGCCCTCCACGAGCACGGCGTGCCGGACGTCTCCGTCGTCACCGTCCTCGCCCCCGCCTGGTCCACCGACGACATCAGCGAGGAAGGGCGGCGCAAGCTCACCGAGTTCGGCATCGCCCCACCACGCCCCCAGGGACCCGCCGGCGGCCCCGTGCCGCTCACCCTGGCGATCCGCTGCCCCCACTGCGGATCCACCGACACCGAGCTCCTGAGCCGCTTCTCCTCCACCGCGTGCAAGGCACTGCGCCGCTGCACCGCCTGCCGCGAACCGTTCGACCACTTCAAGGAGTTGTAGATGGAGTCCTCAGCCGCCGGACGGGCCGGATTCCATCCCCTCAGGGTGAGCGAGGTCGACCGGCTCACGGACGACTCCGTGGCCGTCACCTTCGCGGTCCCGCCCGAACTCCACGAGGCGTACCGGCACCTCCCCGGCCAGCACCTCGCCCTGCGCCGCACCGGCGAGCGGGGAG
>NZ_MWIG01000465.1:0-584 GCF_002156145.1 Streptomyces sp. NRRL B-24572
CGCCGCCCGCCCCGCCCCCGCCCCGCCCACCACCCACCCGGTGTCCGAGGGCCAGCGCGCCCTGTGGCTGTTCGAGCAGATGCACCCCGGCAGCCCCGCCTACCACCTCTGCTTCGCGGCCCGCGTCAGCGGACCGCTGGACGCGCCGGCCCTGCGCACCGCGCTGCAGGCCGTCCTCGACACCCACCCCGTGCTGCGCACGGCCGTCCTCCAGGAGGGGGAGCGACTCGTCCAGCGCGTCACCACCGGCGCCCGGGTCGACTTCACCGAGGAAGACCTGACCGGCCGCGACGACACCGAGGTCGACGCCGCCGTCACCGCGTTCGTCGAGCGCCCCTACGACCTGGCCCAGGGCTCCTTCCTGCGCTGCCGGCTGCTGCGGCTCGGCGAGGACCGGCACGTGCTCCTCCTCGGCACCCACCACATCGCGGCCGACCTGTGGGCCTTCTCGCTGATCCTCCGGGACCTCCAGCAGGCCTACCCGGCGGCACGCGCCGGGCGCCCCGTCGCCCTCGCGCGGCCGGCCGCCGACTACCGGGAGTACGTCGACCGGCAGCGCGAGTTCGTCGACGGGGCCCGGGGCG
>NZ_MWIG01000466.1:0-11935 GCF_002156145.1 Streptomyces sp. NRRL B-24572
AGCGCCCGGGCCCGGGCGCTCCGCCTCCTGGGCTTCGCCCCCGACCTCCCCGTCCACGTCGTCGCCGTACGCACCCGCCTCCCGCTCGACCGCGTCGGCACCCTGGTGTGCCCGGGCCGCCCGGTGAAGGCGGCCCCGCTCGCCGACGTGGGCGTCATCCTGGCCACCACCCTGGACCGTACGGGCTTCCCCGCAGGCGTACGAGCGGGCATCGGCGGCACCGAGAGCCCCGACCGCTCCTGGCGCCAGGCCCGTACGGCGCTCCGCTTCACCACCCCGCGCGAACCCGTCGTCCACCACGCGGACCTGGGCGCGCTGGCCCTCCTGGCGGACATCCCCGAGGACGCCGTACGGGACAACCCCGACGTGACCGCGATCGACCGCCTGTCCCCGGAGGACCTGGAGACGCTGGACACCTACTGCGCCACCGCCTCCGTCCGCCGCGCGGCCGAGCTCCTCCACCTCCACCACAGCAGCATCGCCCGCCGCCTCGACCACATCGGCAGGGCCCTCGCCCTGGACCTCACGGCCCCCACGGGCCTGACCCGCGCCCGGCTCGCCCTCACCACCTGGCGACTGCTCCACGGCTGAGCGGGCGGGCACGGCGGGAAAGTTCGTTGACGCCACCGGACGGGGCTGAAAGGCTGCCCGCGATCACGAACCGACCGCTCTCGGGGGAGAGATGTCCTACTTCAAAGCCGTGCTGTTCGACTGGGTCGGAACGCTCGTGGTCCCCAAGTGGGGTCCGATCGCCGGGAGACCGAGGGGCGCCCACTGGATCGAAGGCACCCTGCTCGGCCTCGGCCGCGAAGCCCCGGAGCCGGAGGTACGGCGGATCAGCGAGGCTCTGACCGAGGCGGGCGGACGGCCGGAGGTGGCAGCGGGCTGGTCCGACGTGTCCGCCGCCGCGCACCGCGAGGGCTACGACACCTGGGTGCGGGCCGCGGGGATCGACCCGGCCCTGGCCGACGCGCTGTACGCGACCCTCTCCGACCCCACCGGCAACCCGTTCGCGACGGACGTCGCACCCACCCTGGCGGAGCTGAAGGACGCCGGGGTCAAGGTGGCCGTCATCAGCGACATCCACGTCGACATCCGGCCCGCGTTCGAGAAGACCGGCCTGGACGCGTACGTCGACGGCTACGCCCTGTCCTTCGAACACGGCCTGTGCAAGCCCGACCCCGCCTTCTTCGGCGTGGCCCTGGAGCAGCTCGGGGTGCGCCCCGACGAGGCCCTCATGGTCGGCGACCGCTCCGGCCACGACGGCGGGGGCGTCGAAGCCGGTCTGCCGACCCTCCTCCTTCCGCCCCTGACCCAAACCGCCGAGGAACGGCTGCACCTGGTGCTCGGGGCCTGCGGGATCTCCCGATGACAGATCGACGGCCCCTCACCCACGACGCGTTCGTCGCCCTCGCCTCCGCCGACCCGGCGGTCCTCGGCCTCGTCCTCAAGGGGTCCCGGGCGCACGAGGGCATGACCACCGAGCACTCCGACCACGACCTGTACGTCGTCCTCGCCGAAGGCGTGCCGACGGACCTCACCCGCTACACCGGGCACCGCACCCGAGAGCTCGACCTCGTCCTCCTCACCCTCGCCGAGTTCCGGGCCCTGGGAATGCCGGGCTTCGAACGGTACGCGCTCGCCCGCGCCCGGGTCGTGCTCGACCGGCTCGACGGAGGCATCGCCCGGATCCTGGCCGCCAAGGCACGCCTCACCGCCGACGAGGCCTCCCGCGCCGCCGCCCGGTGGCTCGACGCCTACGCCAACTCCCTCTACCGCTCGCTCAAGAACGACAGGGACGGACACGGGCTCGCGGCCCGGCTCGACGCCGCCGACAGCATCGGCCACCTCCTCGAACTGCTCTTCGCCCTCGACCGCCGCCCCCGCCCCTACAACAAGTACCTGGAGTGGGAGCTCGCCCGGTACCCGCTGCCCGGCTGGGACACCGACGCGCTGCTCGACGCCGTGGCGCGCATCTCCGGATCGGGCGACGTCCCCGCCCAGCGGCGGCTCTTCGCCCGGGTCGAGACGGTGGCACGGCACCACGGACACGGCGCCGTGCTCGACGCCTGGGGCGAGGACCTGGAGCTGATGCGCGGCCGTTAGGGGGCGTCAGAGACGCTTCGCGCTGCGCAGCGTCTTGGCGTAGTAGCCGTTGCCGTCGAGGCGGGAGACACCGCCGATGTCACCGATGGTGGGCCCGTTGACCTCCTCGCGGCTGGAGACGAAGACCAGGTGCCCCTCGGTGTCGTGGCCGAGGACCATGCCGACGTGGTCGAGGCGCTGCCCGGTGCGCGTGTCGAGCTTGAAGAACACGAGGTCGCCCGGCTGCAGCTCGTCGATGGCGGAGGGACGGTTCTGCGCGGCGATGCCGGTCAGCGGCAGGATGTCCACGCCCTGATCGGACCGGGCCATGCCGTTCGCCGTGCGGGGCAGGCCGTCGCCGGACTTGTCCGAGGACATCAGCGGGTAGCGCGCGCGGAAGCCGAGCACCATGCGCATGAAGCCGGAGCAGTCGAGGGACCGGGCCCGTATGGCCTCAGGCCTGCCGACGACACCGTCCCGGAAGGGGTACGGGACGCCCAGGAAGTCGTAGAAGTCCGACTGCTCCAGGCGGAGGTCCCCGCCCTCGGCCCCGGTGGTGTTCAGCGGCCCGAAGTTCGCGTCACCCGCGACGACGCGGCCCTGCTCGTCCTTGCGCTGCGGCGCGCCCGCCACGTACTGGAAGGCGAACGCGAAGATGTCGTCCTCCTTGCTGTCCGCGTTCTCCGCGTACCAGTCCTTGAACCACTTCTCCTTCTCCGCGCCCTTGGCCCAGGGCTTCGGCATGAGCCGGATCCAGTCGGTCGTGGAGACCTTGGAGGCCGTGGAGGTCGGCTCGGCGAAGGTACGGGCCGGGCCCGTGAGCTTCGCGGTCCGCGCGCCGTCGGTCAGGACCGCCTCGATCTGGCCGTCGGCGCCGCGCAGCACACTGCGCGCGGGGTTCTCCAGGCGCGACCACTGCTCCGCAGCCGTGTTCCGGGCCGCGCCCGCCTTCCCGGTGCCGTTGAGGACGCCGACGTCGCGGACTTCGGTGACGCCCTGCTCCTCCTGCTTGCGCAGCTCCAGGGTGAGGTACCCGGAGGTCGCGACGAGCCCGAGCACGGCGAGGCCCGAGAGGAGCGTGCGTGACTTCTTCTTCCCTGCCATGGTTCTTCCTTGGTTCTCAGGCGGTGGCCGGCGGGCGGCGATGCTCAGGCGGCGGCGGGCATGACGCCGAGCAGCAGGCCGGCGGCGACGACGATGTAGGCGAGGAGCGAGACGGAGGCCGTCGCGAGGAGCGTGGGCCCCTTGGGCTGGCGGACCAGCTGGTAGGCGATGAGGCCGGGCACGATGAAGCCGAGGGTCTGGTTGCCGTACATCAGGGGGAACTCGATCGAGAGGACGATCATCACCGTCGCCTGGAGCAGCACCCCGAGCAGGACCACCGCGGCGAACAGCCGCTTGCCGTACAGGATCACGAGCCGCTGCATGAGCTTGGTGCCCGCGTACGTCAGCGCGGTGACGCCCACGACCATGGCCGCGCGCTGCAGGTCCTCGATGAGGGTGAGGGCGATCCAGCCCGGGGTGATCATCCCGCCGGGGGAGAGGTTGGTCGTGAGGTAGCACAGCAGGGAGAAGAGCAGGCCTATGGCGATGCCCAGGGCGGCCATCTCGGGGGTCAGGGCGGCGGTGGTCAACGGGGGCTCCGGGCGCGGTTACGGGGTGGTGAGGCGGGCGGTCGGCGGGTCAGGGACGAGGATGCGTTCGGTCGTCGTTCCCCCGCGGCTGGTGGAACCAGCCGAACGACT
The DNA here is from genome assembly GCF_002156145.1 of Streptomyces sp. NRRL B-24572. NCBI lineage: Bacteria > Bacillati > Actinomycetota > Actinomycetes > Kitasatosporales > Streptomycetaceae > Streptomyces > Streptomyces sp. NRRL B-24572. Next base: position 3,831 of record NZ_MWIG01000466.1, read on the forward strand.
CCTCGGGTCCGGGCACGGCCCAGTCGTCGTCGGGGCCGCGACGGGCCTTGAGCACCACGGGCCCGGTATGCGTGTCGTCCGGCTGGAGCGGGATCCGGACCAGGGGGATCTCCTGGGTCTGGGAGGCCTGGTACCGCTCCTCCTGGGCCAGGGGGTACGAGGCGTACGGGTCCAGGCGCGGCGGCTGGGCGGGGCCCGTCGGCACCTGCTGCGGCCAGTCCTCGTCGGCGCCGGCGGGGTGGTCGACGGCGCTGTCGTCGGCCGGGAGTTCGGCGAGGTACTCGAGCAGTTCCTCGCCCTGGCCGTGGATGTTGCCGATGGCGACGAGCGAGGAGCCGTCGGGCATCCGGCCGAGCAGGGCCGGCATGAAGTCCTCGGCCGGGCGCCGGTCGCCGCCGAGGTCGACGGCCCGGTCCCGCCAGGCGGCGGGGATGGCGTCGATGGCGCTCTTCGCGGGGTGACCGATGACGAAGACGTTGTCCGGCCGCAGGTCCGGGATGATCTCGCCCATCTGCCCGTTGCGCTCGACGCGGTCGGGACGGCAGTTGATCACGACGTTCAGGGGGCGGCTGATGGCCCCGAGGTCGAGCAGCTGGTTGACGTTCATCAGGGTCGACTCGGGGTCGTTGGCCGCGAAGACGTTCGCGAAGGCGAGCCGCCGGTTGTCGGGCGTGACGTAGCGCTCCACCGAGAGGACACCGGGGTCCGGCGGCGCGTCGTACATGCCCTGCAGCGCGACCTCCCGGTCGATGCCGAGGAGCTCCGCGACGGCCAGGGCGATCGCGACGTTCTCCTTGAAGGTGAACCAGCTGAAGCCGCGCAGCTCGGCGTCGCTGACCGTCTCGGGGTCGGCGTAGACCAGTCGGCAGTTCCGGGCGTCCGCCTCCTCCTGGAGGATGTGGAAGCGCTCCTTCTCGGCGGTCACGCAGATGCCGCCCTCCGGCATCGAGCGGCACAGGGAACGGGCCACGTCGTCCAGGGTGGGGCCCATCTCGGCGAGGTGGTCCTCGCGCACGTTGCACAGGACGCCGATCGTGGAGCGGATCAGCTTGCTCTGGTTGACCTCCTGCAGCGCGGGCATGACGGCCATGCACTCGATGACGAGGGCGTGCGGCCGGTACGTGGCGGCCCGGCGCACGATGCCGATCTGCTCCACCACGTTGGCGATGCCGAACTTCCGGTAGACCGGCTCCTCGGTGGCGTCGGGGTGGATGAAGCGCGCCGCCGTACCCGTCGTCTTGGCGACGGTCACCAGACCACCGCCGCGCAGGGCCCCGGCGCAGAGCCGGGTGATGGAGGACTTGCCCCGGATGCCGTTGACCAGCACCCGGGTCGGGATGGTGTGGAGGGCGGCGTAGTGCCTGCGCTGTTCCACGATGCCCGCGATCAGCAGGAACACGCCGCTGATCAGCAGGACGAAGTAGAGGTAGAGCACGGCCTTGTCACCTTCCGCCGACGCCGGGCCGGGTCTCCGCGGACCGGCGCGCCTGGTTGTGTCTGTGGGCCTGCGCCTGCTGGCGCAGCAGTTCGAGGCTGCGGACGACGGCGCCCACCTCGTCCTGGTACCGGGGGTACAGCACGGTCTTGAGGTCGCCGTCCACGAGCTTCTCGGCACTGCCGGCGAGGGCGCGCAGCGGCCGGACGACCACCAGGTAGACCCAGCCGAGGCAGAAGATGATGGCGGCGAGCCCGAGCATTCCCGCGAGCACGCTGCGGTCCTCGCGCTCGTACGGGGCGATCTGGAAGCGCGAGGCGTCCTGCCGGCTGACGACCGTCCAGCCGATGTCGGCCGTGACGCCGCCGCCGGAGAACGGGGCCGCCGCGGCGACGGTGACCTTGTTCCCCTCGCGGATCAGCAGGCCGTTCTCCACGGGACCCGCGCCGACGCTCAGGCCGGCGGCCCGCACGAGGTCGGTCAGGGGGCCGTCGGGGAGTTCCTCGAAGGCGAGGAAGCCGTTGCCGGCGGCGACGGTCTGCCCGGCGGAGTCCACCACGCGGACGTCGCCGAGGCCGGGACGGGCGAGCAGCGAGTCGAGGAACTCCACCCGGATCTCGCCGACCAGGGTGCCGCCCTCCCGCCCCGGCACCGGAGCGCCGGCCTGGACGATCGGCTCCTTGCCGCCCTGTCCGGACACCCGGACCGGCGGCAGGTCCTTGCCGCCGCTCCAGTCGTGGGGGTCCGTACCCGCCTTCGCGGTGATGCCACCGGCGGCGTCGACGACGTACAGGGCCCGGTAGCGGGGGTGCTTGAGCAGCGCCTCGTCGAGGAGGCGGCCGGTGTCCTCGGCGTTCTCCTCGCCGATCAGACTCGCGGTGGAGACGAGGTCGGCCTGCGCCTCGTTGAGCGCCCTGCGCAGGCGGTCGGCGATCAGGTCCGTGCGGTCGCGCTGGTCGTTGACCATGGTGGCCGGCACGCTGACCGAATCGTCCGTGCGGTTCAGGAGCAGGCCGACGGGCACGCACCACAGGAGCAGCAGCGCCGCCGTCACCACCAGCGGACCGCGTCCGCCGACCAGGATCCGCCGGCGCGGGGCGCCGTCGGAGCCGCCGCCTTCACCGGCGAGCTGCCGGCGCAGGCGTTCGAGAGCGGCGCCGATGCGGGCGGCCTCTCCCCAGCGGGGCACGGTGACGGGCCGGGTCAGATCGCCGCGGGCGAGCCGGCGCGACTCCAGGAACAGCCGGAGCAGCGGCCGCTGCACGGTCGCCCAGAGGACGGTCACCGCGAGGAGCCCGAGCAGGACGAGGACGCCCGCCGCCGCCAGGCCGTACAGCTCGCGGCCCTGGTCGGAGGTCTTCTGCTCGACCACGGGCAGCAGGGCCACCACCGTGAGCCCGAGGCCGGCGGCCTGGCTCGGCTTGTTCTCCGGGTGGGAGGAGGCGAGCGAGGCGTAGCCCGCCGTGGCGATGCGGCCGTTGTACTCGCCGCCCAGGAGGGTGCCGCTGACGCCGGGGTAGCCCCGGGAGCCGGGCTCCTTCGCGCGCACGGGGTGCTCCTCGGTGCGCACGGCGGCCTGGTCGGCCAGGCGGGTCATCTGCTTGTGGAGGAACGTGAGCTCCTGGCGTTCCTGTTCGGAGTTGAGCGCCTCGGCCTGCTCGAAGCCGGCCGTGCCGAGGATCTCGCCGTTCTCGGCGACGACGGACATGGTGCGGAAGGGGCCGAGGTTGATGGCGGGCACGGACAGGCTGCTCGACGCCAGGAGCAGCTGCTGCGGCCGACCGGGCCAGTCCAGTACGGCCATGGTCATCAGACGCACGTCGCCGGTCTCGAGGCGCACCATGCGGGGCGTCAGGGCCTGCTTGCCGAGGAGGACGTCCTTGTCCAGCCACGAGAGGGGAATCGTCTCCCCGCGCGCGGCGAGGACGTCCCCGCTCTCCAGGTCGACGACGGTCGTGCCGGTCCACTTCTGGTAGGTCCGGCCCAGGTCCGAGAGGATCCGCTCGGGCTTCACCGGGCTGCCCGCGCTGAGCGCCGTGGCGGTCCGCTGCAGGTCGGTGATCCGCTCGTCGATCGAGGCGCGCAGCGCGATGGCTCCGTCCTCGGCGAAGTACTGCTGCGAGGACAGCACCGCCTCCGGCACGACCGTGTCCTTGCCGGGACCGAGCACCTTGGCCGTCAGACCGGCCAGGCCGAGGATCAGCACGCACAGGACCGCGATCGGCGGACGGATGCCGCCCAGGAGCGGCATGTCCGCACGCCTGCGGCTCCGGCGCCGCCCGCCTCGCACGCGGTACGCGGCATTACTCGATGTCACTGCTGCTCTTTCCTGATTCCTACGGCCCGCCGCACACGCGGGCCGCCGCTGACGCGGGCCCGGTCAGCCGTGGTGGTACAAACGCACGAGAGGGGAGGGCGTTCAGTAGTCCAGGGAGAGCTCGGCCAGGCCGTCGCCCCCCGGAGCCCCCCGGTTGAAGAGGAAGCCGCGGGTCCGTTCGGCGGCGAGGCGGTAGCGGGAGAGCCGGTCCGAAGCGATGCCGTCCGGATGGTCGAGCACGTGCTGGACGTCGACGAGCCGGTTGTCCACGACGGCGCCCTCGGGGAGCTTCTCACCGGGCTCGACGTCGGGCGGGATGTCCACCAGGGTGGGGCGGTAACGGGCGGACACGTCCCACCCGGACTCCGTCTCCCGGAACTCGAACCAGCCGATCGCCCCCTCCTCGGTCAGCCCCGTGGGCGACCCGTGGCGGGCGACCTGGTTGCCCAGGCCGAAGGCGACCCACTTGCCGTTGATCTTCTGGATCGGCTGCACCACGTGCGCGTGGTGGCCGATGATCAGGTTGATCCCGGTCTCCTTGGTGATCCGCTCGGCGAGCTGGAGCTGGGGGACGCTCGGCTCGTTGTAGTGCTCCAGGCCCCAGTGGAGCGAGAGGATCACCACTTCGGCGCCCTGCGCCCGGGCCCGCTTCTCGGCCTTCTCGATCTCGTCCGTGTCGATCCGGTTGAACGACCAGCGTTCCTTCGCGGGCGTCGGGTTGAGGAAGGACTCCCACGAGAAGGCCAGGTGTGCCACCTTGACGCCCTTGACGTCACGGATGTTGATCTTCTGTGCTTCCTCGGGCGTACGGGCCGAACCGGTGTGACCGAGCCCCGCCCTGTCCATCGCGTTCAGAGTGCTGCGGATGGCCTTCAGACCGTGGTCGTTGGTGTGGTTCGAGGCCGTCGAGCAGGTGTCGTAGCCCACGTCCTTCAAGGTCGTGAGGATCTGCGGCGGCACCAGGAACTCCGGATACCCCTGCCAGGGCCCCTTGGGGGAGCCCACGGGCGTCTCCATGTGACAGATGGCCAGGTCGGCCTTGCTGATCACCGGCTTCACCCCGGCCATCAGCGGGCCGAAGTCCAGTCCGGCGACCCCCTCGCCGGTCTTCTTCGCGTCCCGGGCACCCTGCTCCACCAGCTCCGGGTGGATGAGAACATCTCCTGCGGCGGCGACGGTGAACGAGCGCCCACCCGGCTTGATCTGCGGTTCCGCCGGGGTGGGCGCACAGCCGACGGTGAGGACGGCGAGGGCCGCCGTCACTGCCAGCGCACGACCTATGGGGAGAGAATCGCAGAATGTCACCGGCTGATCTTCACACGAGTCCCAAGATCGACTACGCTTCGGGCGTCACGAGATCATCACTTTTTCTTTACGCTCTCGCCGTCATCGGACTCGTGCTCTCCCTCGTCGGCTGCCATGACGCGGCGCGCGACCAGGAGGCGGCAGGGGATCCCGGTACCGGTGAGCTCGTGAACCTGGACGACCGGATCGTCGAGTACGCCGAGCAGGCCGGAGCCCACGACCCGTACACGCCCCCCAGCGCGGCCCAGCGGGAACGCCTCGCCCGGGGTGTCGGTCAGCTCCTCGACGGCGAGCGCGACAAGGCCGAGGAGAGCTTCGCCTCCGTCGGCTTCCAGGTGACCCGGCTCACCGACTCCGGCTTCGGCCGCCGCTACGACGAGGTCGCCGCGCGGAAGCCGGGCGCCGAGGCGCGATGGGGGCGGCTGTACGTCGCCGCCGACTCCGGCATCCGCTGGAGCGTCCAGGTGCCGCACCCGGTGGCCGACCGCGGCACCGAGTCCCTCGGCGCCCGGCTCCTGGAGAAGACGTCGGGCGGCGCCCTCGTCCTCGCCGGAGCCCACCGCACCTCCGGCCGGGGAGACGCGGCGGACGTCGCCCACCGCACCGACAGCGTCTTCCACACGATCGTCACGGAACTGCAGAAGCGCGGTGTTCCGGGCCTCCAGCTGCACGGCTTCGCCAAGGGACCGGACCGCCCCTACGACGCCATCCTCTCCACCGGCGCCGCGCAGACCGCACCCGAAGAGGCCGCGACCCTCGCCGCCCGCATGCAGGCGAGCGGCCTCCGCGTCTGCCGGGGCTGGGCCGACCGATGCCCCCTGGAAGGCACCACGAACGTCCAGGGGAAGTCGGCGGAGGGCCACCACGCGACCTTCATCCACGCCGAACTCGCCCCGGCGGCCCGGGCCGAGGACGGCAAGAAGGCCGCACAGGCCCGGACCGCCCTCTCCGACCTCCTCTTCGACTGGTCGAACATCCCCGCGGGACGCTAGCGCGAGGCCGTGTCCGGGCGCCCGGACTGTCCGGGGACGGCGGGGGCCAGGAACTGACGGGCCTGCAGGTTGTAGGCCTCCCGGAACGTCCCGGTGCCGCAGGCCGGGTCCATGAGCTCTTCGAACGTGCCGTGCTCGACGACCCGGCCCCGCTCCAGGACGTAGATGAGGTCCGCGTGGCGGACGCTGTGGAGCCGGTGGGTGATCAGGACGGTGGTCTGACCCGTACCGGCGAGCCGGTGGATCTGGTCGAAGACCCGCTGCTCGGCCACCGGGTCGAGGGCGCTGGTCGGCTCGTCGACGACCAGGATCTGCCCGTTCCGGTACCGCGCTCGTGCGAGGCCGATCTTCTGCCACTGCCCGCCGGAGATCTCCTGACCGCCCCGATAGCCGCGGGCAAGCAGCGTGTCCAGGCCTCGGGGCAGCTTCGCCACGACGTCGTCGGCGCCCGCGTAGGCCGCCGCGGCGTCGACGTCGCGGTCGTCGATCGCGCTGCCCGGCCGGCCGATCCCGATGTTCACCCTGGCGGTGAACGGCCACCGCTGGAAGTTCTGGGCGACCATCGCCACCCGGGAGAAGAGCCGGGCCCGACAGGCCTCGGCGGCGTCCACATCGCCCCACATCACCCGGCCGGTGTCGGGCATGTGCAGGCCGCACAGCAGCTTGGACACCGTGGTCTTGCCCGATCCGTTCGCCCCCACGAGGGCCACGGTCCTGCCGCGGGGGATGACCAGGTCCACCTCCCGCAACGACGGCTCCTCGGCCCCCTGGTAGGAGAAGGTGACCTTCTCGAAACGGATCGCGTCGAAGTCCTCCGGCAGGTCGAGGCCCACCTCGGGGATCGCCCGCCGCTCGGCCTCCGTGCACAGCCGCTCCAGGTCGGCGACGAAGAGGGACTCCTCCTGGATGTCGGTGACCCGCAGCACCAGGTCCGTGATGCTCGCCGACCCCGCCCGGATCGCGAGCACCGCGGTACCGCCGACCGCGAGGGCCATCTGCCCGTTCCACAGGAGCAGCCCGAGCACCGCGTACGCGGCGACCGTGGCCACGCCGCGCACCCCGTCCGCGAGCAGCCCCGTGCGGGCTCCCACCCACGCGAGCCGCGTCTGTTCGCGCTCGCTGGTCTCCGCCATGCCCCGGTAGTGCTCGAGCAGGAACGGCCCCACGTCGTGGACCCGGACCTCGCCCGCCGCCTGCTGGTCGATCAGGAGGCGCCTCAACAGCTGCCCGGCGCGCGCGTGCTGGACGAACCGGTGCCAGCTCTCGTACCGCGCCCGGGCCATCGTCAGGGATCCCCACGCGCTCGGCAGCGCCATCGCGACGAGGAGCGGCAGCAGCGCCACGTGCAGGACCGTCAGCACGCTCGCGGCGGCGATCAGGGAGATCGCCGAGGCGACCACGGCCGTGCAGTAGCCCACCATCCGCCGGGCCCCCTCGGATCCCCACTGCGCCGAGTCCATCAGCTTGTGGAAGGCGTCGTCCTCGATGGCGTCCATCTCCACCCGGGCGACGAGGCCCAGGTACCGCTCGGTGGCGACCCGTTGGACCTTCGGCTCCAGGATCCCCGTCGAGGCGGTCGACGCCGACTTGAGCAGCGAGGAGACGACCGCCGTCGCCGACACGGACACCAGCGACGGCAGGGCCGCCCGCAGCCGGTCGACCAGGACTCCCGACGCGAGGAGTTCGGTCAGCAGCGCGTTCACCGCCACCAGAGAGAACGCCTGCGCCACACCGCGGCCGATCTCGCTGACCGCCACCGTGTACAGGGCGCGGGGATCGGCCTGCCGGGCGAGGCGTACGGCGATGCCGACCTGCCGGGGAAAGCTCACGGCCATCCGCCACATGCTCAGCTTCACCCAGGTCCCGTTGTGCTGGCTCCAGCCCTGGTCGTAGGCGAGTTCACCGCCGAACAGCAACCGCTCGGACGCCGAGACGGTCTCCGCCGGGGCCGTGGACGCCGAGTCGTCCGAGGTGGTCGTCATGCCGACCACCTCGCATCCGGACGTGCCGGGCGGAACGGGACGGCGTGCCGACGAGGGTGCGGGGCGAGGGGCCG
>NZ_MWIG01000467.1:0-10238 GCF_002156145.1 Streptomyces sp. NRRL B-24572
TCGGCGTCGGCGCGCACCTGGAGCACTGGGGAGTGCCCGCCTCCCGCCTGCGCGAGCTGGACTGGAACGAGTCCACCGAGATCGGCGAGCTGCGACTCACGGCCACCCCGGCCCGGCACTTCTGCGGCCGCGGCCTGCGCAACAAGCAGCACACGCTCTGGGCGTCCTGGGTCNNCGAGGGGATGCGGGCCCACCTGGACCTCCAGGGCGGTGGTCCGGGTGGTGTGATGCTGCCGATCCACTGGGGCACGTTCAACCTGGCTCCGCACGCGTGGGCGGAGCCGGGGGAGTGGACGAAGCACGAGGTCGAGGAGGCCGGCCAGGCGGTGGCGCTTCCTCGTCCCGGAGAGCCGTTCGAGCCTGCGGGGAAGTTGCCTGCGGATGCCTGGTGGCGCGGGGTGTCCCGTCCGAGCGCTCACCCGTGGCGCCGGCCCCAGCCGGTCGAGGCTCCTGCCGAGGCGCCCAGGCCTGATCTCGACCTGGCGGGTGAGAGGTGACGGTGGGCGGGACGACCTCGGCCGGGTTGTGCACCTGCTGACTCGTCCTTCGAATGAGGAGTGCGATCGTGTGGTGAGCGCGTTGGACGGCCCGCCCCGGCGGGAGCGTTCGGCGCGTGCCCAGCAGTTCAGGCCCTTGCCGACCAGAGCGGGGCCGTCCTCGGTTGTCGTCCGAACACACATCGTGGAGCGATGAGCTTCACCTAACCTCGATCTTTCGTGATGGGCCGCTGACGAAGTCGGGGCCCATTTCGTTGTCGGTGGCTGAGGCCGGACAGGCTGAGGGCCCGGGTGTCGTCTCGGGTGACGCCGGGTTCCACTGCTCCGGGCGGCACGTTCTCTTGCAGGGACAGGTGAGTCCGCTGGTCAGCCGGGGTTTGGCAGGGGTGCGAGTCGTTCAAGGGCCTCTGTGATCTCGCCAGTCCAGGGCCAATGGCGGGCGAGGCGGAGGATGCGGCGTCGGCCGGTGGTGACGAGCTGGCCGGCCGCGGAGAACAGGCGCAACCGCAGGCGGCGGGGTTCCCAGAGCCGGGCCTGGCCGGTCAGGGCGAGCATGGGCATCCAGGCCAGCAGGTCGAGGGCGATCTGGATGATCTCCAGCCAGACCCTGTTCTGCGCGGTGTCGTGCAGGGGCAGGTTCCGCGGTCCGGTCGCACGCGCGGCCCGGATGCGGTCCTCCGCGCGGGCTCGCAGCCGGTGGCGGAGTTCCAGTTCGGCGATCGGCCGGTTGAGGGTGTTGGTGGCGAAGCAGGTGATCCGCATGCCGTCCGCGTCCGTGATCCTCAACTGAGCTCCGGGATGGGGCCGTTCCTTGCGGACGATCAACCGCATGCCCTGCGGCCAGCCGTGGAGCAGGTCGCCGGTGAGTTCGGCAACCCAGGCTCCGTCACGGACCTCGCCGTTCGACTCGATTGCGGGCGTCCAGGCGAATGCGGGGATCTTCAGAGCATGCTCGTGGATGGCCTCGGTGATCACCATGCCGACCGAGTAGGAAAGCCAGCGTCCGCGCTGGGCGAGCCAGGCCACGAACTCGTGAGTGCCGCCCGCGGAATCACAGCGGATCAGCGTCCGCCGCCCGCGCCGGTACTCCTTGGGCAGTTGAGCGAGGGCGAGGCGGGTGGCGGTGATGTGGTCGGCGGCCGTGTTCGAGCCCGCGTTGCCGGGCCGAAGGAGGGCTGTGACAGGTTCGCCGGTTCCTCCCGGGCCGTGGTCGACGAAGCCCATGAGCGGGTGGTGTCCGTAGGTCTTCTTCCAGGTCGGGGCCGCGTCCTGCTTGTCCGAGTGCGCGACGACCAGGACTCCGTCCAGGTCCACGGTCACCTGAGCGCCGGCGTTTGGAGCACGGTCGTCGGCCAGTTCCCAGACCCGTCTGCGTACTTCGGAACGTGCGGTGCGGATCGCGGTCAGCGCCTTCTCGCCGGAGGCGGCGAGGGTGTCGATCAGGCGGGAGACCGTTGGGTCGGAGGCGACTGGCCCGAACACGGCCGGCTCGGACCGCAGTAGTGCGATGTCGGCGAGGCAGTCCCCGCCGAGTGTGACCGCCAGCGCGAGGTCCACGAGCATCTTGCCGGGGTTGTGGACGGCTCGCGGTCTCCGCCACGGGGTCAGGGCTGCGGGTCGGTAACGAGCAAGCCGCCGAGCGTTGGTGATCGAATGTCTGGCGGTCTGGAGCATGTGGGCGGTGTCGGGCTCAACCGCCTGATCGATGGCCAAGATCAGCGGCCAGCGCCGCGTAGATGTACTCGCTGCCCCAGCGATCCCCGTCGAGGTCGTTCTCGACCAGGTGCGCCTCACGGCGCATCCCGAGACGCTCACAGACCCGCACAGACCCGGTGTTCTCCACATCCAGCCGTGCGTAGAGCCGGTGCACGCCCAGCGTGTCGAAGGCAAACCCGGCCAGCGCCGCGGCCGCCTCGGTCGCGTAGCCGTGCCCCTGGTGACCTGGGTCGAGAGTCCAGCCGATCTCGGCCTGGGCCGCGCGGGCATCAGCCAGGGCGAGGCTCACCTCGCCAATGACGCCGGGCTCATCGCGTCGGCAGACAGCGAGCGCCAGCTTGTCCCCGTCGGCGCGCCAGACCGTCTGCGCCGCGCGCTCGGCGGCAACCTGCTCGCTGCGCTCACGCGTGTGCACCGGCCGGTACAAGTAGCGCGCCACGCTCGGCAGGCCCTGGTAGGCGTACAAGTCATCGGCGTCGCCGGGAGCGAACAGACGCAGCGACAACCGGGCCGTGGTCAACGGCAGCAGCGGGACGATGTCCAACTGGACCTCTGGGACGCGGATGTAGATCAAGTTGCGGACTGATTTTCGCATCACGGCTGCCCGGCAGCCACGCCTTTTCAAGAGCAGCGCTCGGCAGCCGCACTTCACCACGGGGCTCGGCATTCCAGGAGTTGCTTACTGACCCACGCTCCTCGATCTTGGAAGACAGCTGGTCTTCGGGTTCGCGCCGTCTCAGTCGGCGGCAGGGAACAGGGGTGGCGTGGGAAGCCCCTCCGGCGTGTGTCACGATCTCCCCCAACCTGTGGGGGGTGTTGCTGAATGGCGCAGGACATTGCGCTGCGGCCGGTGGTGGATCCGGCCCTCGAGGACTCGGAGCGCGCGCTGCTGGAGAAGTCCGCCGACGGACTCTTCCCAGCCACGCTGCCGCTGCCCGAGGAGCCGGGGCTGGGCGGCCGTACCAAGGCGGACATCTGGACGGCCCTGGGAGTCTCCGCGGTGTGCGCGCTACTGCCGGTGACGATCCTGTGGGCGCTGATCGGCGTGTGGCCCGGCCTGGCCGTCGGGCTCGCGGCGCAGGCGGGGCTGATCTGGGTCGGGGTCCAGTTCGGGTTCGAGGCGTTCATCCTGACCGTCGTGGGCGTGCACCTGCTGGCCTGGCTGCTGATCGTCGTCCTCGGCTGCGGGACCGACGAGCGGCAGCGGGTGGCCCGGCTGCGCCACGGCCGCTACTACCTGGCCGAGGACTTCGGCGACGACTCCCTGCGCGAGCTGCTGGGCCACTCGCCGCTGCGCCGGATGGAGCGCGCCCAGGCCGCCGTGACGGCGGTACTCCAGTCACAGGTCGACCGGGACGGTCTGCTGGACGACATCGCCAACGACGTGACGCTGCCGGCCCAACAGTACGAGATCGCCCAGCGCCTGGCCGAGCTGACCCGGCTGGCGCGGAAGGTGCGCACCGCTGCCGGGAACGCCTCCGGCTCGCGAGTGGAGGAGGTGCTGCGGACTCAGCGGCAGGCGCTGCGGCTGTCGTCGAGCGCGCTGGAGGAGCGGGTGGAGGCGCTGGAGCGGTACGCCGAGAACACCCGCGCGGCGGACGCGGCGTACCGCGAGTGGGAGGCCGTACGAGAGCTGGAGCAACTCGGCGAGGACATGCACGAGCTGGTGGTGAACACGGTGCGGGACGAGCTGGCCGTCGCCGAGATCGAGGGGCTCGCCGACCGGTCCCGACTCCAGGACCTGCACCGGATGCTGGACGAGGCGCGGGAGGCGGGGCTGCTGGCCACGCGGTTCGCCGACGAGCCGGCCGACCGCCGGTCCGGCGACAGCGGCCGGGCGTGAGGGGGAGGACGACATGACGCAGACATCCCAGCCGAGACGCGAGTACCACTCCGGCCGCGGCAAGAAGACCTTCGACCGGATCCCGGGCGGGTTCTACCTGGTGGGCGCCCTGGTGATCCTCTTCGAGGTGGTCACGCTCGGCGCGGTGGGCCTGGCCCTGGCCATCGGCGACCCGAGCGACGACAGGACATCCCCGGACAAGGAATCCCGGCGGGTCGAGGTCACCTACATCGCGACGGGCGACCACCCCTCGGTGAACCTCACCGTCGGGGAGGCGAACGGCAACCACGAGTCCCACGGGATCGTCATCCTGCCGTACCGCAAGACCGTCGAGCTGGCGGCGGGTGCCGACTTCTATCTGGACGTCAGAAGCCGCGAGGACCAGGAAGGGGGCACTCTCACGTGCACCGTGCTGGTCGGCGGCAAGGTGGTCCAGCAGGCGCACAGCACACCGGACTCCTCGTCCGCCACCTGCGCGGGCAGCACCGCGGACGCCCCGCAGCGGGGCATCCCCGTGCCCACTCTCACCCCCGGTGCCTCCCCGCTGCCCGAGGAGCGGCGGCTCACCGGGACCGTCAAGGTGCCGGACTACCCGGGCGAGGGCTCGCCGGTCATCGGCACCGTCACGGACTCCTCCCTGGAGTACGCGGAGCTGGGCGGCACGTGGGACCGGAGCAAGACGCTGGATCCGGTCTTCGATGGCTTCACCCGCAAGCAGGAGGGGCGCCAGCGCGCACTCGTGAAGTCCACGCAGGTCGACGAGGACATCATGGCCGCGGCCGGCGGCACCGGGGAGCTGCGGGGCGTGGCGGGCGCGGTGATGGACGAGCGGCGGCGCTACGAGTACCCCCGCGACCAGGCGATCCTGGTCGACGTCGCCTCGCAGCCGCTGAAGGTCGACGGACATGACGCCTGGCTGCTGGTCAGCGAGATCCACTTCCACAAACGCGGGGTACCGTCCACGATGGACCTGAACGCGGTCCTCGTGGTCGACACCGGGGGGGTCCGCCCCTCGGTGCTGTGGGTCGTACTGCCGGAGACGAACAAGAAGCTCTGGCCGGACCTAAACACTCTGGTCGCATCCGTCCAGGTCCGCTGACCTGCACCGATACGGGACGGGCCCGGGCGCGCGACGCGTCCTGGGCCCGTCCGGTAGAGCACGACGCTGGCCGAACACGGCCGGCTTGGCCCACAGCATGCCGACATCCGCGAGGCAGTCCCCGCCCAATGCGACCGCCAGGGCCACGTCCAGCAGGATCTTGCCCGGATCGTGCACCGCCCGAGCCTTCCGCCACGGCGTGAGCGCTGCTGATATCGCGGTGTCCAGGCCGACCTTGCGGACGGTCTCGACCAGCAGCACTTCCACGGCCTACGAGACCACCGCCCGGCCGCCGCCCTCGATGCGGACACGCGGGTACGACCCGACACGCTTCTTCACCTGGAGAGTGCTTCTTCCCATGCAGCCGACAGGACCCTCGACAAGCCCAATCGTTGCAGGTCAGGGGCACTCTCCACTTATTTGATCAAGCCTCGGACACTCCACCTCGTGAAAGCGCGAGGCTAGGAGCGCCAGGTTGCGTCGTATACACGACGAGGGTATGCGGCTCTGTCGCCGTTCGTGTCGGGCTAACCACCCTGTTGGCCAATGGTGCTTCCCAGGAAGTCGTCGGAAGATCCATCCACAGTAGGTGGCGGCGGGCGAAATGGCGCTGGGACGGGCATCGACGTGCGTCTCGACCCAAGATGAAACATGGCGCGCGGTCCAGGCCGTGAAGCCTGATAGAGTGTCATATTTCCCGACATCCACATGACGCCCGCCGAGGGGATGCGGGCCCACCCGGACCTCCAGGGCGGTGGTCCGGGTGGTGTGATGCTGCCGATCCACCGGGGCACGTTCAACCTGGCTCCGCACGCGTGGGCGGAGCCGGGGGAGTGGACGAAGTACGAGGTCGAGGAGGCCGGCCAGGCGGTGGCGCTTCCTCGTCCCGGAGAGCCGTTCGAGCCCGGGGGCCTCTTCGTGGACCAAGCCGCACCGGCGGGGGGCGCCGTGCGGTCGGCCGGTGTGATCGAGAGCTGAAGCGGCCTGGCACCCGGGCGGGTTCGGGCCCCGGGTGTCAGGTTCCCTACGAGGGCTCGGGGACCGCGACGGTTCCCTGCGCCACCGCGCACAGGGTCTCCGCCCCTGTGCTGTCCATGACCAACAGGTCGCAGCGGCACACGACACGGGAGCGGCCCGCACGTATGACCTGAGCGCGGGCCCGCAGCAACACGCCGTCGGCGGGGCGCAAGTAGTCGATGGTGAACCCGGCGGTGAGCAGCCGCGCGCCGACGACGGTACCGGCGGCGAACGTCAGCGTGTTGTCCGCCGCGTAGGCGAGCACGCCGCCGTGCAGAAATCCGTTCTGCTGGCGCAGGTCGTCGCGGATGTCGAGCTCCAGCGTCGCCTCGCCTTCCCCGAAGGCCGTAAGGCGGGCGCCGAGCAGGTTGCTGAACGGCTGGGCCGCGAGCACCTTCTGCGCGAGGGCCAGATCCGGAGCGTCCGTCACGTCACACCTCGTTCTCGGAGTTCGTCATGAGGCGCAGGCTCCGGCGCCGCCCGAACAGGTCGAGCGCCGCCGTGATCGGGCGGCCGCCGGTGGAGTCGCGGACCGGGCGCCCCGGTCCGGGTGTCTGTGCCACGTCGCCCGACAGCCCCTCCAGCGCTTCGCTTCCGAAACGCTAGCATCACCGGCGCTTCGAAAACAGGAGCAGAAAGTGGGTGCCCGCCGCGGTCCGTGGGGCCGGCTGCCGCAAGCGACGGACAAGGGGCAAGAAGTGGCTCCTCGTACCGATCCCGCGCCCCGGCCCTGCCCGGACCACGTCCGGAAGGGCTCCCGGCAGTCTGGTGGCTGTGAGGCTTGAGCCTCCCGTAAGGGGAGACGCGAGGGTGGGGGGCATGAACGGCGAGAGGCTCTGTTCGATCGGTGATCTGGCTCGGCGGACGGGTCTGACGGTGAAGGCCGTCCGGTTCTACGCGGACACCGGGATCGTGCCACCGACCGACCGTACCCCCGCCGGGTACCGCCGGTACGGCCCCGATGCACTTGCCCGCATCGAACTCGTACGCACCCTGCGGGAGCTGGGCGTCGATCTGGCCACGATCCGCAAGGTCATGGACCGGGAGGTCTCGCTGACGGACGTCGCGGCGACGCACGCCGAGGCACTGGACGTGCAGATCCGCGTCCTGCGGCAGCGCCGCGCCGTGCTGACGGCGGTGGTCAGGCGCGGCTCGACCCCTCAGGAGATGGACCTCATGCACAAACTGGCACGTCTGTCGGAAGCCGAACGGCGGTTTCTGATCGACGATTTCCTCGGTGCCGTGTTCGACGGCCTGCAGGATCACCCCGTGTTCGCGGCGGCCATCCGCTCGTTGACCCCCGAGCTGCCCGACGACCCCGAACCCGAGCAGATCGAGGCGTGGGTGGAGCTGGCCGAACTGTGCCAGAACGAGGATTTCCGCTCCACGCTGCACGGCACGGTCCGGGATCTGGCGGTCGACCGGTCACCGGACGATGCCATGGGCCTGCCCCGGATCCTCGCCGAAGCCGTACGGGCCCAGGTGACACCGGCACTCGAGGCCGGTGTCGAACCGGACTCGGCCGAAGCGGAGCCGATCGTCGTCGCACTCGCGGCCCGCTATGCGCACGTCCTCGGTCGTCCGGCCTCCCGGGACGCCCCTGCCCTCCGCCGACGCCTCGCCGCCCGGCTGGACCGGATGAACGACCCGCGCCGGGACCGATACCTGTCCCTGCTGGCCGTCGTCAACGGCTGGCCGGCACCCGAGGGCCTGGCCCCCGCGCTCACCTGGATCACCGCAGCACTCCGTGCCCGGCCGGCGCGGCGATGAGCCGATCACGCACCACACCCGTCGCCACGAGGCCAGGTCACCCGGCTGACCGGAATCGGTTCCTTGCCGACTGCCGGACCCTGCTCCGCGTGCCCGGCTTCCGGCGGCCGGCCACCCTCGGTGCGACGTCGCAACCGGCCGCGAGCACGACCGGCCTGAGCCCGCTGCTCCTGGTCGGCCGTCTCGCCGCTCGGCTCACCGCCACCGTCGCCATGATCCTGACGGTGCGGAGCGGTGCCGTGGCCGGTCGGCGGGTTCAGGGCCGGCCGCGTCGTCGATGCCGCTGCAACGCGCGGGTTCGTCGGTAACCGCGCCGCCCGGCTGGGGAGCTTCCGCTCTTACCGACGGTCACCGGTCGTTCGCGGGTGAGGCCCGGAGCGGACGGCTCCGGCCTTCGTCGCCGTCGCGGGCGCGTGGCCGGAGGGGTGTCCGGGAGTCCGGAACGGGTGCGGGCCGGGGGCGCCGGAGGCCGTCCGCAGCCCCCTCGGGGACGAGCGGGCCGGACGGTTCGCACCTCCTCCGGGGGATTCCGGTCGAGGGGGATTTCCGCAGAGGGCGGAGGCGTGAGGACGTCTCCGCCCTCTTCCGTTCCCGCTCGGCCGAGCCCCTCCGGGCCGCGACGTCGATTTTCAGCCGATCATTCTCGGCCTTCCGCGCGAGGGGCAATACCAGACCGCCCCGCTCTACGGGTAAGTTTGTCAACTGCGCACCGCACATGAACGGTTGACGACTACAGTGTGTGGCTGATGATCATCGGTAGGCTCATCGCACGTCTGTATCAATCCTCCCCCGTCTGTAGCACTCCTCCCCCGTAGACCCCCTGCAGTACGCCGATTCCTGGGCACGTACCAAGGACACTCATGTCTCAACTTCGCGCACCCGCCTCGCGGCCCGATCGACGCGAGGGCGGGCGGCACGGCCGGCCAGGCGCCCGCTCCGCCACCGGTACCCACAGCGACCCCCCGGCGCAGACCTCCGCGCCGCTTCCCACGGAAGCCCGCATACGCCCCCAACTCCTGCGCACCTCCGTGCTCCCCGCCGTCGCGGTGGCCCTGGGCGGGGCGGCGGCCGTCCTCTTCACCATCCGCTCCACGGGAGCCAGCCCCACCCCCGGGCTCTGGGCCGCGCTCACCGGCGCCGCCGCCCTCACCGTCGCCTCCGTGACGGCCGCCGCGCTCGGCGCGGACCGGGCCGCCAAGGCCGTCCTCGACCGCTGCAACTCCCTGCGCCGCACCAGCGCCCGCGGTCAGAGCGAACTCCGGGCGGTCGTCGAACAGCTGCGCAGGGGAGAGGGGCCCCCGCCCCGTCCCGCGCAGCCGGCCACCTCCACCCCGGGCGACGAATTCGACCTGCTCTCACAGGAGTTGACACGCTCCCACGAGGCCGCCGTGGCGGCCGTCGTGCAGGCGTCCCGGCTCTCCAGCAGCGTCGGAAACGAACAGAAGGTCGAGGTCTTCGTCAACCTCGCCCGGCGCCTGCAGTCCCTGGTACACCGCGAGATCCAGCTCCTCGACGAGCTGGAGAACGAGGTCGAGGACCCGGAGCTGCTCAAGGGCCTGTTCCACGTCGACCACCTGGCCACCCGCATCCGCCGCCACGCCGAGAACCTCGCCGTGCTCGGCGGCGCCATCTCCCGCCGCCAGTGGTCGAATCCGGTCACCATGACCGAGGTGCTGCGCTCCTCCATCGCCGAGGTCGAGCAGTACCCGCGCGTGAAGCTCGTACCCCCGATCGACGGTACGCTCCGGGGCCATGCCGTGGCCGACGTCATCCACCTCCTCGCCGAACTCGTCGAGAACGCGACGCTGTTCTCCGCGCCGCACACCACGGTGCTGCTGCGCGCCCAGTACGTCACGGCGGGCCTCGCGATCGAGGTCGAGGACCGGGGCCTCGGCATGCCCGTCACCGAGCAGAACAAGATGAACGCCCTGCTCGCCGACCCCGACCAGGTCAACGTCGCGCATCTGCTCCAGGACGGCCGCATCGGACTCTTCGTCGTCTCGGCGCTCGCCCGCCGGCACGGCATCGCCGTACGCCTCCAGTCCAACATCTACGGCGGCGTCCAGGCCGTCCTCGTCCTCCCGCAGGGCCTCCTCGGCGCCGACCCCGAGGGCCTCGCCCAGCACGAGCGCAAGGCCGCCGCGACCGCCGGTTCCTCGGCGATCCCGCCCGGCCAGGTGCAGATGCAGCCGCAGGACAAGCCCGCGGCCCCGATGTCGACTCCGATGCCTGCGCCGGTCCAGGCCCCGGCTCCGGTCGCGGCCCAGGCCCCCGCCCCGGCTCCGGTCGCGGCCCA
>NZ_MWIG01000468.1:0-3142 GCF_002156145.1 Streptomyces sp. NRRL B-24572
CACGCCATCGGGCGGCACCACACGTCTGTGGCGACAGCTCGTCCGGATCGGGTGGCCGTGGCAGGTCGTCCGGTCCACGGGTGGCTCCGTGCTGCTGTGAGGCCGCGGGTTTCAGTGGGTTCAGTGGCGTGAGACGCCCCACCGTCGTTCACCGGGCCGGGGCGGTCGGCTGAGGGGCGGACGCCAGGCGACGGATCGCGACGACGGCCGCGTCGTCGTTGAGGCGTGCGTCGACGTGGGCCAGCAGGTCGTCCTGGAGATGGCGTAGCAGTTCGCCGGGGGCATCGGCGGTCCACTGTGGCGCGCGTTCGGTGAACGGGTAGAAGCGTCCGTCGGCGTCGCGTGCCTCGATGACGCCATCGGTGTAGAGGAGCAGCAGGTCGCCGACCTCGAAGGGGAATGTCTGGACGTCGTACTCGGTGGTGCCGAAAGCCCCGCCGAATCCGATCGGAAGGTGGCTGGCCTCGGCCACGAGTGGGATGACCCGGTTTCCGCGGAGGATGAGCGGCGGCGGGTGTCCGCAGCTGATGAGGTGGACGACCGGATCGTGGTCGGGGATGTCGAGCAGCATGGCGGTGGCGAAGTCCTCGGCGGTGTCCTGCTCTTTCTG
Organism: Streptomyces sp. NRRL B-24572; assembly: GCF_002156145.1. Taxonomy (NCBI): domain Bacteria; kingdom Bacillati; phylum Actinomycetota; class Actinomycetes; order Kitasatosporales; family Streptomycetaceae; genus Streptomyces; species Streptomyces sp. NRRL B-24572. The sequence continues at coordinate 611 of NZ_MWIG01000468.1, forward strand.
CGGCCGCCACTGGCTGGTGTCCCAGCGGAACGCGCCGTCCAGGTGGACGGCGAGGCGGGGCAGGGTGGCCTGCCGGTGGGCGGCTGCCCGGAAGGCACCGAGCAGCAGGGCGGTGTTGCTGATGGCACCCAGGCCGCTGCCGCGCACATCGCCGATGAGGAGCCGGGTGCTGTGGTGGGCGGTGCGTGCGGCCGCGTACAGGTCTCCGCCCAGCTCGGCTTCTTGCTCGGCAGGGATGTACAAGCCGGCGATCTGCAGCGGGCCGGCGCGTTCGGGCAGCGGCTGCAGCAGCACTCTTTGGGCTGCCTCGGCCACGGACCGCACCTGGTGCAGCTGCCGCTCGTGCCGGCCCCGCACCACGCAGACGGTGACGCAGACGGCAGAGACGACGATCAGGGCAGCGATCTGGGCCTGGATGTTGGCGGTGCCCGAGACCCCCCTGAGTACGCCGATCAGGACCTGGGCTGCTACGGCAAGAGCCCCTACCACCGCCGTCGTGCGGGCGCCGGCGAACGCCACGGTGAGCGCGGGCGCTGCCACGAGCAGTGGACCGAGGTGGATGTCCCGTGGGGACAGCACATCCACCACGCACACGATGACGATCAGCGCGAGCGGGATCACAAGAAGCGCGGGCGCGTGCCCCGTCCGCCAGGAACGCCAGACGTCCAGCCATGTTCGAAGGGCCATGCCCCAAGACTTCCACCCGTCTCCGCACGCTGGGGATGCGCCGCTCCGGGTACCGGTGTCCGTGGCTGTGCGAGACCGGACAAGCACGCGAAGAGTGCCCGCCCGCTGAACCGCTACGGGGCCGCCGCCCATCCGGCACCCGGGACCGGGCGCCGCCACAGGACCACCGCGCCCGCGGCGAGCAGGGCGAGCGCCACTCTCCCAGGATGGGGGAGAGGCCGACCTCCGGCAGTACGGCTCCGACAGCGCGAGGAACATCGCAAGGACGGACAGGATCCGCCGACCGGGCCGGAGTGTCGCCCTGCCGGTCGGGCCCGGTCGGCGGCGAGTCCGGTCAGGGTGAGGGTGAGCACGGTCGTCGTCGGTCGGCCCTCGGCACCCGGCCCGTCGAGCACGAGCGAGCAGACGTGGGTTACCCGTCCGCCCCATGGCGAAGCCCGTCGAGGAGCAGGTCGAGGAGACGACCGGACCGGTCCCGCTGGGCCGGAGAGCTGGTGATCAGCGCGACACCGGCGAGGCTGAGGCCGACGTCGAAGGGGTCGACGTCCGAGCGCAGGAGACGGGCGTCGGCTCCCGCGCGGAGCAGGGAGCCGATCGTCGCGCCGAGCCGGTCGAGGGTCTCCGCGAAGGGGTCCGCGCCGGACGCGACGGCGGCCCGCAGGGCGTCCGCCATGCCCTGCTTGACGGCCAGGTAGTCGATGAACCGGTCCATCCACAGGCGCAAGGCCCGGTCCGGCGGGAGGCCGGCCAGCAGCTCGGCGGCGCTGTCGCAGACACGGGCCAGCTCATTGCGGTAGGCGGCCTCGACCAGGGCCTCGCGTGTGGGGAAGTGGCGGTAGAGCGTGGCCGAGCCGACGCCGGCGGCCTTGGCGATCGCGTCGATCGGAACATCCGCACCCTTCTCGGCGAAAGCACGTACGGCCGCTTCGAGGATGCGCTCCCGGTTGCGGCGGGCATCGGCGCGCAAGACGCTCGGCTGGGTGGTCAAGGCTGCTCCCTTCGTCGGGATCCAGTCTATCTGGACAACCGGGGAGTTCCCCGGTTAGCCTCTCGATCAAATGGGGAGTTCTCCGGTTATGGGTCGGTGCTCCGTTCGACAGACAAGGAAACCCCTTGATGGCCAGCGAAAAGACCGTCCTGATCACCGGTACGTCCTCCGGAATCGGCCTGGCCGCCGCCGTGGCCGCCGCCCAGGCCGGCTGGACCGTCGTCGCCACCATGCGCGACACCGGAAAGGCCGAAGCCCTGCTCAAGGCGGCGGCCGAGCACGCCGTCACCGACCGGATCCAGGTCAAGCGCCTGGACGTCGTCGACCCCGACAGCATCGCCACATGTCTGGACGAGGTGATCGCCGAGCACGGCCGCCTCGATGCGCTGGTCAACAACGCCGGCGCCGCGCAGGTCGGCACCATCGAGCAGATGAGCCTCGACGACGTCCGCGCCGCCATGGAGGTCAATTTCTTCGGCGTGGTCGCCGCCACCCGTGCCGCCCTGCCGCACCTGCGGGCGTCCCAGGGCCGGGTGATCACCGTCACCAGCGTGGGCGGCGCGGTCGGGCAGCCCTTCAACGAGGCCTACTGCGCGGCGAAGTTCGCAGTCGAGGGCTTCATGCAGTCGCTCGACCCCGTCGCCGCCACCGTCGGGGTCGACGTCATCGTGGTCGAACCGGGCGCGGTGGCCAGTGAGTTCGTCGCCAACATCGGCTTGGACGTCCCGGCCCTGCTTGCCGCGGCCGGACCGTACGCCCCGGCCCTCCAGGCCTACGTCGCCCGCACTCAGAAGTCCTTCGGCAACGCCCAAACGCCGTCCGAGGCCGCGGCCTCGATCATCGAGGCCGCGGCCTCG
>NZ_MWIG01000469.1:0-4381 GCF_002156145.1 Streptomyces sp. NRRL B-24572
CGACCGGGCGCTCCGTGCCGTGCGGTGACCTCACGGAGCGCGTCGCGGTGTCCGCCCGGCTCCCCGGGCTTCCGACCGGCCATGCTCCCAGGGTGAGCGTGTGCGCCCACCTCCGCATCCCGGCACGGACCCGCGTCGGACACTACGTCTCCCCGCGCCGCAGGGCGCTCAGGCGCCTTCGGTACTCCTCCTCGTCGATCTCGCCCCGGGCCAACCGCTCGCCGAGGATCTCCTCGGGCCTGGTGGAGCCCTGACGCGCGGGCCGTCCCGCGGCACGGTCCAGCGTGCGGAAGACCAACACGGCAGCGGTGATGAGGAGGCCCCAGAACAGGACCATCCCCGCCGACATGGCGAACCAGCCCCAGCCGTTCATGCCGTTTCCGTACCAGAACATCATGGCCACTCACGCTCCCGGCGGCCCGACCGGCCGGCGTACGGGGCGTCCCCGCTCCCGATCGGGCCGGACACCCCCACGGTGCCCCGGCCGGCACAGGGGCGCACAGGGCCGACCGGCCCCCGCGGGGCCGCCGGTCGGGCACGGAAAGGGACGAGTGGCCCCTGGGGCCGGGATCCCCGTTCGCCGAGCGTGGGGAGCCGGCAGGCGTCCGCGTCGACTACGCGAGCTGCTACCAGGAGGCGTCATGATCCGGCGTACCGAGAGATCGCCACGCGCGGGCGATGCCCCTCGACCGTGGCAGATGCTGCTCCTGGCCACGGTCGGATTCGCCCTCTGCTTCTGGGCCTGGGCCCTGCTCGCCCCGCTCGGCCCCCGGCTGCGTGACGACCTCGACCTCAGTTCGTTCGAGCAGTCCCTGGTGGTCGCCGTGCCGGTGGTCGTCGGCGCGCTCGGCCGGATTCCGGCCGGAGCGATGACGGACCGATGGGGAGCTCGCCGGGTCTTCCCCCTCGTCGCCCTGCTGACCACCCTGCCGGTGCTCTATCTGGGGCACCTGGCGAACTCGTTGCCAAAGGTGCTGGCGGGCGGCTTCCTGCTCGGGCTCGGAGGAACGGCCTTCGCCGTCGGCGTCCCGTTCGTCAACGCCTGGTACCCGCCGGCACGCAGAGGCGTCGCCCTCGGGATCTTCGGCATCGGCACGGGCGGCACCGCCCTGTCGGCGTTCACCACCGTCCAGCTGACCGACTCCGTCGGGCGCGCCTTCCCCTTCGATCTGGTGGCCGGCTGCCTCGCCGTGTACGCCGTGACGGCCTGGTTCCTGCTGCGCGACCGTCCGGGACGCGCGACGGCGACGGGCTCTCTCCGGTCACGCACGGCCGCGGCCGTGCACACGCCCGCGACCTGGCAACTGGCGTTCCTGTACGCCGTGTCCTTCGGCGGGTTCGTCGCGTTCAGCGTCTACCTGCCGACCTATCTGACCCGGGCCTACGAGCTCGGCCGCTCCGACGCGGCCCTGCGGACCGCGGGATTCGTCGTCCTCGCGGTCGCCATGCGGCCCCTGGGCGGCTGGCTGTCGGACCGCGCACATCCCGTGCCCGTGCTCACGGGGTCGTACGGGCTCGTCGCCGTGTGCGCGCTTCTCGCCTCGTTCGAGGCGGAACTGGTTCCGGTCGGAACGGCGGCGTTCCTCGGCATGGCCGCCGGTCTGGGGGCCGGCTCGGGGGCGGTCTTCGCCCTCGTCGCGCGTCTCGTCCCGGCGGAGCGTGTCGGCTCGGTGACGGGCGTGGTCGGCGCTGCCGGAGGCCTCGGCGGCTTCTTCCCCCCGCTCGTGATGGGAGCCGTCGACGGCGTCGCGCACGACTACACGTGGGGATTCGTCCTCCTCGCCGTCACCGCGCTGATCGCCGGTGCGCTGACCTCCACGGTCGTCCGGCGACGTGCCCGGATCGCGGCGAACACGTCGTGAGGTGTCCGCCGGAGCCGGATTGGGCCGTTCGGACCATCATCCGGGCCTGGATGGCCGTAGCCGCCTTTTCCCTTCCGGGTTTCGGATGGAAATCATGAACAGCGACCGGCACCTCCTGGTCGCCACGGGAGTCCGCAAGATCTACCGGACGGGCTCGGTGGCGGTCACCGCCCTGGACGACCTGGACCTCTCCGTACGCCATGGAGAGATGGTCGGGGTCATGGGTCCGTCCGGCTCCGGGAAGACCACCCTGCTGAACTGTCTGTCCGGGCTCGACGACATCGACGGAGGCCGGGTGGAGATCGACGGCCACGACCTCTTCGCGATGTCGGACGCCGCACGCACGGAGCACCGCGCGCGCACGATGGGCTTCGTCTTCCAGTCGTTCAACCTCATCCCGGTCTTCTCCGCTGCGGAGAACGTCGAACTCCCCCTGCTGCTCGTCGGCACCCGGCCACGCGAGGCGCGGCGCAGGGCCCTGGCCATACTCGACCGCGTCGGCCTCGCCCACCGCGTGGAGCACAGGCCCAGCGAACTGTCCGGCGGTGAGCAACAACGCGTGACGATCGCCCGCGCCCTCGCCGGGCGGCCGGCGATCGTGTGGGCGGACGAGCCGACCGGCAACCTCGACAGCGCCATGGCCGACCAGGTCATGGACCTGCTGTGCGACCTCAACCGGGACGAGGGCCAGACGATCGTCCTGGTCACCCACGACAGTGCCATCGGGGCCCGCGTGCCCCGGCTGATCAGGATGCGCGACGGGCGGCTGGTCGACGACCTGCAGCAGATCGTCCCGGCCCCGGACACGGTGAACGACGTCTCCCGAGGCTGACGATGTACCCGAACCTTCTGGCCCCGCTTCTCATCGCACTCGCGCTCGTCCTCGTGGCGCTCGCCCTGGTGGCTGTACGGCAGCCCGTCTCACGCCGTCTGGCCTTCCGGCAGCTCGCCCGGCGGCGCACCGAGGCGGCGCTGGTGATCGGTGGATCGGTACTCGGAACGGCCATCATCATCGGCGCCCTGGTGGTCGGTGACACCCTGAACTTCTCGGTACGGCAAGAGGCGTACCGCACCCTCGGGCCGGTGGACGAGCGCGTCGTCGCACCGCCCGGCCCCGCCGGACGCACCGTCGCCGTGCGGCTCGCCGCCCTGACGAGCGACCCCGACGTCGACGGTGTGCTGACCGCCCAGGCCACCCAGGCGTCGGCCGTCAGCCGCTCCGGAGGGCGCCCGGTCGCCGAACCGCGCGTCCTGGCCTGGCAGATGGACTTCGACGAGGCGTCCCGGTTCGGCGCCCCGAACGGGGACTCCGGGCTCACCGGACCGGACCCGAAGCCCGGCCAGGTCGTCCTGAACGAGCCGCTGGCCCAGTCCCTGCGGGTGGGAGCCGGGGAGCCGATCACGCTCTACCTGTTCGGGTCCCCGCACACCTACCGGGTGGACCGTGTGGTGCCCGAGCGGGGCCTTGCCGGTGTGGGCCTGGGCGGCAGGCTGAACCGCGATGCCTTCCTGGCGCCGGGGACCCTGGACTCGGCCGCCCGCGCCGCCGGGACGGAGCCGCGCTCGGTCACCTTCGTGTCCAACCGCGGCGGCGTCGAGGGCGGCGACGCCCTGACCGGGAAGGTGACCGCGGACATCCGTGAGGCCGTGGGCCCGCTGTCCGCTCAGGCTGCGGTCGACGCTCCGAAGCACACGGTGCTGCGGGACGCCGAGCGGGCCGGGGACTCGCTCGGTGCCCTGTTCCTCATGATCGGCAGCTTCAGCATCATCGCGGGCGCCCTGCTCCTGGTGAACATCTTCGTGATGCTCGGTGAGGAGCGGAAGGCGCAGATGGGCATGGTGCGGGCCATCGGGATGAAGCGCTCCCGGCTGATCGGCTCCTTCACCCTGGAAGGTGCGGCGTACGCGCTGCTGTCCGCCCTGCCGGGCGTGGCCATCGGGGTCGCCGTCGGCTGGGGCGTCGCCGTGGTGGCCGCGCAGATCTTCCAGGGCTGGTCGGTCGGCGGCAGCAGCCTCCGGATCACGTTCGACGTCACCCCCACCAGCATCCTCAACGGCGTGGCCATGGGCCTGCTCATCGCGTTCGCCGCGATCCTCGCCACCAGCGTCCGCATCAGCCGGTTCAACATCATCGCCGCCATCCGGGACGTTCCCTCGGCGTCCGGAAGCCGCCCGCGCCGCAGGCTGCTCGTCGTGTGCAGCGCCCTGTCGGTCCTCTTCGCGCTGGCCGCCGTCCCCGCGGTGGCCCGTAGCCAGGCCGAAGCGACGTACCTCATGCCGGCGCTCGCCCTCTCCTTCGCCACCCCCGCCCTGCTCCGCGTGATGCCCCGGCACGCCGCCACCACCCTCGTCGCGGGCGCCGTGCTCGCCTGGACCCTCCTCGCTCCGGTCCTGCGTCCCGCGATCTTCGACACACCGTCCATGTCCGTGTACGTCATCCAGGGAGCTCTCGCCGCCTTCTCCGCGGTGGTACTCGTCAGCGACAACCAGAGGACCCTGCTGCGCCCCGTACGGCGGCT
>NZ_MWIG01000047.1:0-40582 GCF_002156145.1 Streptomyces sp. NRRL B-24572
CGGCTCCGTGCTTGCCGCGCGGGCGGAGGACGCTAGCGCGGCCGCCGAGCACATCGCGCGGGCCCGCGAGTACGCGGGGCGGGTCGGCGATGCCAGCAAGGTGCACTGGCTCAATTTCGGCCCGGTGAACGTGGCCTTGCACGAGATGACCGTGGCGATGGAGATGCGGCAGTACGACGAGGCGCTGCGGCAGGCCAAGGCGATCAAGCTGCCGGCCTCGCTCGCGACGTCCCGCCGCGCGCACTTCTTCATCGACCGGGCCCGCATTGAGATGGAACTGGGCAAAGCAGAACCGTCGTTGAGGTCGCTCTGGGCGGCGCGGCGGGCGGCGCCGGAGCAGACTCGCTATCACCCTGGTGCCAGGGAGACCATCCGCGGACTCGTTCACCTCTCCCGCCGGACACCGGAGCCGCTGCGGAACATGGCGGGCTGGATCGGCATGTAGGGGCAGCTGGGACTCTCGCTCAAGTGAAAGAGTTTCCAGGGTCCTCAGTGGCCACGATGGCGGCGTGAGCGATGACACGGACCTGATCGAGGAATTGCTGGACGGGCTGTCCCCTGAAGCAGTGGAGCAGGCCCGTGCAGCCATGGCGCGCCGCGAGGGCCCTGCCAACGTGGAGACCTGCGACTACTGCCGGTCCGTCAGCGGGACGATGTTCCAGGCGCTCGCGGACGGCAAGGGCTTCGAGGAGCAGGTGGAGGTGGCCTACTTCCACATCCACAACGCACACGTGAACCCGGACACCGAGGGGCCGGCGACCTGAGGCTCCTCCGGCTTGCGCCGACCGGCCCCTGTCGGCGGCCCGCGCTCATACACCAACCCCTCGTGGTCGAAGCCGACGCTGAGCAGGGTGACCCCGCCGCTTCCCCGTGCATCGGCGGTGGGGTCACCCCGCCCCCGTACTGTCACCGCGCCCGCCGGAAGCGGGCCAGAGCCTTACCGCCTGCCGATCGAAGGAGGCTTCATGCCCGATTCACCGCACGCCTTACCCTCCGAGAGGATTGTCATTCTCGGCGCCGGCCCTTGTGGCCTGGCCTGCGCGGACGAGTTGAAGCGGCTGGGTCACCGTTCCTGGACGCTGCTGGAGGCTGCCCCTCTGCCCGGCGGACTTGCCTCGTCCGTGGTCGATCCGGCCGGCTTCACCTGGGACCTGGGCGGGCACGTGGTCTTCTCCCACTTCGGCGAGTTCGACAGGCTGCTTGCCGAGCTGTTCGCCCCCGACGAGCTGCTGCATCACGACCGGTCATCCTACGTCCGCTTCCGCGACCGGTGGGTTCCCTACCCCTTCCAGCAGTACCTCCATCGCCTCCCGGCCGAGGACGCCGAGGCGTGTGTGCACGATCTTCTTCGCGCCTGCCAGCGGCGCGAGGAGGGGATGGCCGCGGGTATGGACTTCGCCACGTGGCTGCAGGCGACGTACGGATCGGGCCTGGTGGAGCGGTTCTTCGGCCCGTACAACTCCAAGGTCTGGGCGATGCCTCCTGAGCAGATGGCCTCGTCCTGGGTCGCCGAACGCGTCGCCCCGGTCGATCCCGGTGAAATCCTGGCTGCCTTCTCGGGGACCGTCCCGCCGGCCCGCCGGTGGGGGCCCAACGCCACCTTCGCCTTCCCCGCCCGCGGCGGCACCGGAGAGATCTGGCGCCGCCTGGCCGCACGGCTCGACGACGGCCTGCGGACGTCAGTCCGCGCGGTCGCCGTCGACCCGGCCGCCCGCACTGTCACGCTCTCCGACGGCGAGCTCATCGGCTTCGACCACTTGGTGGCCACCGGTCCCCTTGACCAGCTCTCCGCCATCACGGCCGGCGCCCCGGACGCGGTGCGAGCGGCAGCCGGACGGCTGCGGCACACCACGGTGGCCATGGTCGGCCTCGGCTACGAGGCCCCCACCACCGACGAACGGTCCTGGCTGTACTTCCCGCAGCCTGAGGTGCCGTTCTACCGGGCCACGAACTTCAGCAAGTACGCGCCTGCCAACGTCCCCGGCGCCGACACAACGGCATTCAGCGCGTGGATGACCGAGACCTCCCTGCTGCCGGGGACCCGGCTGGACCACCGTCGGCTCATACGTGACTGCGACCAGGCCCTGCGGCGCCACGGCCTCGTGCCCGAGGACGCGCCGCTGGCCAGTACCCACCTGGAACTGATCGACTACGCCTACCCGATACCCACCCTCGACCGTGATGAGGCCCTGGACACAGTGGTGCCGTGGATGGAGTCCCAAGGGATCTACCCGCGAGGCCGGTTCGGGACGTGGCGGTACGAGATCGGCAACATGGACCACGCGGTGAAGATGGGCATCGATATCGCCCGACGCCTGGTGCACGGCACCACTGAAGAACTCCTCATTCAGGCACCCGACGCCATGGCGGCAACAGGGGGACGAAGGTGAGCGGCCGCAGCAACGGGACGGTCGCCTTCGCTGGGCACCGCTTCGACGTCCGTACCGACGAGACCTTCCATGCTGACCAGAGCATCCACCTGGAGAACTTCTCCCCCGAGACCTCGCCAGCGCCGATGTGCGGGCAGCTCACGCAGATACGCATCCACCACAGCGAAGACCTCTTTCGCGATCACGGGGCCCGCCTGGCCGGTGCACAGTCGCTGGAGGTGTTGCCGTTCCGCGGCGAGCCGTACCTGGCCTCATGGCTTGGGCAGGTCCGCTGGTGGAGGCCCGACCCCGCCTCGCACCTGCCGGCAGACCACCTGTACGCCCGCGACGCGACGGGCCGGCTGCACATCGTGCTGCATCCAGGGACCGATCGCGGCGAGCGGTACGCCCTGCGGGTGATCCGCGAGGTCGTCCTGCGCTGCGCCGAACACCGCGGCTGGACCGCCTTCCACGCCGCAGCCGCGGCGGTCGACGGCCACGGGGTACTGATCGTCGGCCCATCCGGGGCCGGCAAGACGACCCTGCTCACGGCCCTGGCCGCCCACCGTCGCGCCGACCTCGTCGGGTCTGACCGCGTACTGGTCACCGAGTCGGCCGCGAGCGTGGTCGGGGTACCGATCTCGGTCCGGATCGCCGGCGGCACCCTGTCTGCGCTAGCCCCGAACAGCAGTCTTCCGCCGCACAGCGTGCTGCCGACCGACTTCGGCACGTCCCGCAAAGCCTCGTGCACCCCGCACGACTTCGCTGGCGCCTTCACCGTCCGTGTGAGGGAAAGCGCCCCGCTGCGGCTCGTCGTGCTCCCGCGGCTCCATGACGACGACCGGGACATCAGCATCGCCTTCCCGGGCGCGGCGGCGGCTCGCGCCGCGCTCGCCGCCGTGTGCTGTACCCCGCACGACGAGGACTGGCTGCGCCCGTGGTTCGCCGACCGCACCCGTCCCGAGGGCGAACTGGCCCGGCAGGCCGCTGACGTCATGGACGACCTGGTCGCCCGGGTGCCGGTGATGCAGGTGACAGTCGGAGTGCACACCCCTCACCTGCTGGAACGGCTCGCTGACGCCGTCGCGAGGAGGCTTCCGTGATACCCAAGCGCATCGCGCTGGTCGGCCCGGTGGCCTCCGGGAAGTCCACCCTCGCCGCCGCCATCGCGGCCCATACCGGACTGCCCCACCTCGACCTGGACGAGCTGTTCTGGGGACCGAGGTGGACGCCCGTCGGTCCGCAGATCTTTCACGCCCGGGTCCGCGACGCCCTGGCCTCGGACATCTGGATCGCCGACGGCAACTACGGCGGCGAAGTCGGCGAGACGCTGCTTGCTCGCGCCGAACTCGTCATCTGGCTCGACCTGCCGCTGAGGGTCTGCCTGCCCCGGCTGATCCGCCGCTCGCTCCGGCGGGCCGGCACCCGGCAGGAGCTGTTCGCCGGGAACCGGGAGACCTTCAGCCATCTGCTGGCCCGCGACTCGATCCTGTGGTGGGGCCCGGCTCACCACCGCCGGCACCGCCGCCGCTGGGCCGAACATCTCCGCCCGAACCAGGCCGACGGCCAGCCCGTCGTCCACCTCAACCGCCCCCACGCCATCACCGGCCGACTGCGGTCCCTCGGTCTTCTCGCCCCGAAGGAGGCGTGAGCCGCCGTGATCGCCTCCGTCGTCCGCGTCCCCTGGCACACCGCCCACGGCGGCTACGACCGCCTTCTCGACCACCTCCCCGAAGTCCGCCGCATCACCCCACCCGCCGGACCGCTCGCCACCAGGGCGGCCGGTCAGGCCCACCGTCTGCTCGCCCGAAGCTGCCCGCTGCCCTTCTACCCGGCCGAGCACTTCGTCACCGACCTGCACCTGCTGGCCTCTCGCTCGGCCGCCCACGTGCTGTACGGGGACGAGCAATACTGGTTCTCCCGCCGCCGCCTCGGCCCGACCGCCGTCACCTATCACCAGCCGCCCGCATACCTCCAGCAGCACCTGCCGGCCCGCACGTGGCGAAAGCTCGCGCCGACTGCCGAACGCATCGTCGTCCTCGACCCGCACCAGGTGACGTTCTTCGCCGACCTGGTGCCCGCCGACCGCGTGCACCTGGTATCCCACGGGATCGACACCACCGCCTTCACTCCGGCGCCCGCACCGCCCCCGTCGGACCGACCGCTGGTGCTGACCGTCGGCTGGTGGCTGCGGGACTGGACCGTCCTGGACGCGGTCCACGAGCGGCTGCACCGCCGCTACGGTGACGGCGTCGAGCTGGTCGTCGTCACCCGCCAGGCCCGTACCCGGGCCTGGCACCCGGCCGCTCGCGTCCTCGAAGGCGTCGCCGAGCAGACCCTGGTCGCGCTGTACCGGCAGGCAGCCGTGATGCTGCTGCCGCTACTCGACGCGACCGCCAACAACGCGCTCCTGGAGGCGATGGCCTGCGGCACACCGGTTGTCGCCACCGACGTCGGCGGCATCTGCCACTACACGGGAGAGGCAGCCCTGCTCCCCCCGCCCGGTGACGCCGTCGCGGCGACGGAGGCGGTGGAGAAGGTCCTCACCGAGACCGGCACCGCCGCGCACGCCGCCAGGCGGGCCTCCGCCCGTGAACGGGCGGAACAGTTCGCCTGGCCCCTCGTCGCCGACCAAATGCGCGGCGTCTACCAACTGATGGAGGAAGCACGGTGACCGCGGCCGAGATGTGGCTACAGACGACCGTGCCCGTCCTGCTGGCGCTGCTGCTGGCCCGCGCGCTGTGGGCCTTGATCGCGGTCGAGGTATGCGCGAGGTGGCTCCTCGCCTCCGCCGGCAGCACACCCACGGGGACGCAGGCGGGGAAGGACACGGTGCCGTGGCTGGTGGTGCTGCTGCCGATGCTGCGCGAGCAGACCATCGCGGAGGAGACGGTGACCGCGTTCAGGGCACTGGACTACCCGCGCGACCGCGCCGCCGTCGTGGTCATCACCACCGAACGCGAAGTCTCCGCACGCGCCGGACACCGCGACCGGCTGGCGGCCCTGACAGCCCACACCCCGCTGGAGGCAGGGCATTTGCGGGGCCTGTTTCCGGCCGCCCGCTGCCGCAAGGTCGCCGAGACGGTCAACGCCGCACGACCAGCCGACCGGCTACGGGTGCTGACCGAACTGTTCGACACCGAGCCGACCACCGCCGACATCGTGACGTCCCTCGCCGCCAGCCTGCCGGACGGAGGGCTGCCGCTGGTGCACCTCCACCAGCCCGATGTCGGCGGACGCAAGGCCGGACAGCTCAACTTCGCCCTCGACCGCCTGCAGCAGGTTCTCGGCCCGCTCGGGTGGAGGGAGGACGAGCACGCTGACGACACGTACGCAGTGGTCTACGACGCCGACGCAGCCCCCGACCGCCGCACCCTTCAGGCGTTCGCCACCGAGGCCACCGCACACCGGACCCGCACCCGGCACGCCCCGGCGCTCATCCAGCAGCAGCGGCTGCCGCTGCTGGCCCGCCGCCCCTTTCCGGCCGGCCCGGTCGGTCTCCTGTTGGAGGGGGAATGGGCCTACCAGCTGCGGCGCTCGCTCGGCATCGAACTCGCCCGCGTCCGTCTCCACCGATTCCTGGCCGCCTCCCGTCTGCCGGAGGCGGTCCGGATGTGGCTGCGGCCCATGGTGTACGGGGTGGGCTGCGGCATGGCCGTCCATCTCCCTGCTGTCCGCGCGCTCGGCGGCTTCCCCGAACCGATGGAAGACCTCGGTACAGGGCACCGGCTGTCCCTGCTCGGCGCCGACCTCACCGCCTCCACCGTCGCCGTCCTCGACGAGCCCTACACCGAGCCCTCCGGACTGGCCAACCTCCACGCGCTGGCCTTCACCGCCTCCGCCCGCCCGGACCGTCACGCGGCCGCCGTTGCGCACCTTCCCTCCGCCCTCTCCCGCCCAGCCAGGGTGGTCCTGGTGGCCCGGGAGTGGGTGGACGAGGCCGCCTGGGTGCTCGGCGCCCCGCTGATCGCGGCGGCCGTCCTGTCCGCCTGGTGGGCCGGGCCCGTCTGGACGGCCGTTGCGGCGGCCGGCGTGCTGCTGCACGGCCCCGTGGCCACCGCCCGGCTACTGGCCCTCGCCCCGGCCCTGCACGCGGCCGTCGCCCCACCACCCGGTCTCGCCCCGCTGCCCCGGACGTCCCCGGCCCACCTGGCATCGCTGGTCGCAGCCAGCCCGTTCCAGCCATTCGTACGACTGGCCGGACCCTGGCAGCTGATCTTCGCGAAGGCGGCCGGACGCCACCGCGGATTCGGCAAGACTGAACGCTGAAAACCCTTCCCAACCACCACCGAAGCAGAGTTGGAGCCCACTCGTGGCCGAGCCTGTCACCCCGACCATCCGCACCTCCGCCAAAGCCGTCGTCGTCCACGATGGTCAGGTCCTGCTCCAACGAGCCAACTGGGAGGGCCAGGACTGCTACTTCCTGCCCGGCGGCGGCCAGAACCCCGGCGAACCCCTCGACCAGACCGCCCGCCGCGAGGTCCACGAGGAAACCGGCCTGACCGTCACCGTGGACAAGCTTCTGTGGCTGCGCGAGTACATCGGCGCCAACCACGACCACGCCGACACCGAGGCCGGCACCCACCGCATCGAAGCGATCTTCCACTGCACCCCCAAAGGCGACCCCGGCCGCCTCGGCGGACACGCCGAAGACGATGTGCAGACCGGCCTGGAATGGGTGGAACTGGAGAAGGTTCCCGGTCTGAACCTGCTGCCCCACGCCCTCCGGCAGCCGATCGCCGCCCTCGCCACGGGCCAGCCCTCATCCGGCTATCTCGGCGACGTCGCCTGAACCCGTGGCGGCGATAGACGGCAGGGTCCCTGACGGTGCCCGAGAGATCACGACCGGACAGGCCAACCGCGTCTGGTACGTCGACGGCCCAGTGCCGTACGTACTCAAGCACTACGGAGACCCGAACCGCGCCGCCAACGAGGCCGCCGCCCTGGCCCTCCTCACCATGCACGGCGCCCCGGCTCCCGAGCTACTTGGGGCCAACCCCGGGGGCAGTCCGGCGTGGACCGCGCAAACCGCGGTCCACGCCGAGCCCGTGCCCGCCGGCCAGCTCCTTCACGAGCTGGCCGGCCCCCTCGCCGCCGTCCACCGCATCACGGGCCCCCATAGCGGCCGACTTGCCGGAGCCCGGCGGTATCGCACCTGGCGCCGTTACCTTCACGACCGTCTCGACACGTACACGACTGCCGCGTCCGACCTCGCTCCCGCCGCGGCGGCCCTCCGCCGCCAACTCGACACCACGGACCTGAACATCGAGCCCAGACTGCTGCACCACGACCTGCAGCCGGGCCACCTCGTCAGGCCCGCGGCCGGCGGGCCACTGCTACTGGATTGGGAACTCGCCGCCTTCGGCGACCCGCTGTCCGACCTCGCCCGCCTCGCCGTCCGTCTCGACCTCACCGACCCCACCCATGTGCTTCAGGTCGCCCACCAGGCGGCTCCGAACGCCGTCCGCAGAGTCCAGGTGTACTGGCGCATTCATCAGCTCGCTGACGCCGCCCTCAGCACCGATCCAGTCATACGGCACCGCGGACGGGCTCGCCTGGGGGGAGAGTTATAACCACTCCTTCCCTCGTGAACCACGACCTCTCGCAGGCCCCTCGCTGTTCACCGTACTGAGCGGCGACTCTGCGTATCCAACAGTTCTGGAAGATCGTGGCCTGGAACTTGGTTTCAGTCGCCCCATTCCAGGCGCATCGGCTCGCGGGCGATGGCGAGGGCGTTGCCGAGACTCGCGAGGGTGGCGGCAACGAGTCGAGGCGGCCAAACGATCGGAGGAGGCGAGGCCGTTCGATTCTGCCGAGAGCGCTGAAGAGGGGGAAGCCGCTTCTCTTCCGGCCTCGATTGTCAGTGGTGTCTGTCAGGGTATGCGCAATGCGTGCCGAGATGAGGGGCGGCGTAAGTGTTCCAGCGTGATGACTCTGGAGTCTCCGAGTCATTCGATCTTGATTCATTGACGGTGGGCGACCGCCTGCGACTGTTCAACTTCACGCAGCGCGATGATCCTGTCGCATATTTGTGGGTGCTGCGTGCGATGAACGTACTGCGAGCGGTACACCAGTTACAGGTTCACCCTGACGACGTGGCGAACACGTTGAAGGAGCTCGCCACAGAACACGACGAGGTACCGTCTGCTGCGGATCTGAATCTGCGGGGCATGCTCGACAACCTCTCCTCGGACGACGAGCAGGTCCTCTATCGAGTGGAAGATCCGTTGCGGTGCGGCAATCTTGCCGCATACCGGAACCGGCAATCGGTCTACCAGTTCACGGAGATCGGCTACCGCGTCTACCGCGCGGTGGAGGAGGTCATCGGCTCCCGCGTACAGGACGCGAACCTGTCGCGGCTGGTCTTCGCCGACATCCTGACGGACTTCAAGGCGCTGGCGACAGCGAACCGGGAAGGCGACCGGGACGAGGTGTACCGCAAGCTCGCACGCCTCGACAGCGTGCTGGAAGACATGACCCAGCGGGCGGCGCGCTTCTATCTGACCCTGAACGACGTGGCGCGCACGACAGATGTCTCTCCTGAGACTTTCCTGCGCTACAAGCACGCGCTGCTGGCACACATGAGTGAGTTCACAGCGGAACTGGAGCGCTACGCGCCCCGGCTGGCCGAGGCCGTGTACGAGGTGGAAGACACCGGGGTCGAGACCTTGCTGGAGCGGGCCGTCGCAGTGGATGAGCGGCCCATGATGCGGCCGTCCGCACGCCTGGAGGACTGGCGGCGGCGCTGGATCGGGCTGCGCCAATGGTTCTTGGCGGACGGCCCCATGGAGACCAAGGCCGCCCATTTGCAAGGCGCTACGCGCACGGCCATTTCGGGGGTCATCGCCCTGCTGCGGCAGGTGACGGAGTCACGTCGAGGAGGGGTGAGCCGGACCACCCAACTCCGGCATCTTGCCGCCTGGGCAGCAGCTGCGCCGGATGAGCAGGCTGCGAACGCCCTCGTGTCTGCCGCCTTCGACCTCCGCTCGGTACGTCATCTGTCGGGTGCCCACGACGACGATGACCAGATCTCGCCGCGGACGACGTGGTGGGATGCGCCTGGTGTAGAGGTCAGCATCAGCCTGTTCCGGCACGGCAAGCGGCCAGCACCGGGTGGCCCGCAACCGGTCCGTACCCGCCGTGGTGCCCATGCCCGGCTACGTGAACAGCAGTTGGCGGATCGGGCCGCGGACCGGGAGGCCGCGAAGGATCTCCTGGACCATGGGCCGCACGACCGGGTGCTGAACGAGGCGGAGACCCGCGCCGTGCTCAAGCTGCTAACCCGTGCCCTGCAGGTGCGAACGGTCGTCGCGGGGCGACTGCGTTCCGGCACCGGCAGCAGCGACGTCCTGACGCTGCGCCTGATCCCGAACGAGCGCGGCAGCCAGCTGCGGACCGAGACCGGCACGCTGCACCTGCCCGGCTTCGCCCTGGAGATCAAGCCCCATGGTGCGATGCGCCGAAGCCGAACGGAGAAATCCTGATGCCCGCCCATCGCGTAGCCGCCTCCGTGGAGACCGCAGACCTTGGCTCGTACCAGCAAGCGGCCCGGCTCATGCTGCTGCATGGCGTCGTCACCGAGAGCTACCCGCGGGCCAAGGCGCTTGCGCTGGTGCTGCAATGGGCCGACGAACTGGCCAAGGACTTCCGTGACCTGTTCGGCTACTCCTTGCAGACCAGCGCCCGTCACGCACGGCTGCTGCGGCGGCTGGACGCCTTCGACGCCAGCCAGGCGTTCCTCACGGTGAAGAGCAAGCGACCCTTCGACCGGCGGCGGCTGGCCTACCTCTGCCTGATCTTGGCCTGCCTGCACAGGTCGCGCATCGAGATCAACCTCGCCGATCTCGTCAAACTGCTCACGCCGTCCGCGAACACGATCGAGCACTTGGGCTTCGATGCGACCGCACCAGGCCACAAGGACGCGGTCGTTGACGTGATGGACTGGCTCGTCGACCGGGGTGCACTGCGGATCTCCGATGGCTCCATGGAGGACTGGGCCCGTGACCACGACCGCGGGGACGCGCTGTTCGACATCGACCACGACACCTGCGCGGCGCTTTTCCGGCCGAACAAGCCGCTGCAGCACCTGGTCAGCGCTGCTGGGCTGTTGGACACTCCGACCGCCGGCACCGGGCGCGACCCCCGTCGACGCTTTGCTGCCCAGCGAGCCCGTCGGCTGCTGATCGAGTACCCGGTGGTCTACTTCAGCGACACCGACGCGGAGACCGCGATAGCACTGCGCCAGCCCACCCTGGCCGAGGACATCGCACGGCTGACCGGGTTGCCTGTCGAGCGCCGGGCCGAGGGCATCATGCTCGTAGACACCACAGGGCACTTTACGGACAAGCGGTTCCCCGGCCGCGGCGGAGCCGTCAACCGGACTGCCGGGCTGATACTCGCGAAGATCGCGGACCTGCGGGAAGACCCGGACCGGGCCAGCAGCCTTCACTACCTCCTGCCCACCGCTCCAGGAGAGGAACAAGCGGACCTGCTCAGCCGCATCGACATGGCTCTGCCGCAGGCGGGCACGCTCGAAGCCTTGGCCCACGACCCGCACGCGGACGCTGACGAGCACGCGACCGAGGCCGATCCGGACGCCCCGGAGCATGAGGGGCAGACGGGCTTGCCCTTCGTGGAACTCGGCACGCTGGAGCAGATGATCATCGAGCTCTACGAAGAGTTCGGCCCCTCGTCTTTCACCAACAAGTGGCAGGCCGATCCCGGCGGGCTACTGGCGGAGGCAGTCGCGCTCCTGGCGGACCTGCGCCTGGTCCACATCGTCCCCGGCGGGATTCTGGTCCGGCCCGCGGCCGGTCGCTACCGCAATATCACCGCCGTCCTACCGCGCCCCGCGCACGACGGCCAGTTCGCTCTTGACTTCCCCACTGAGGAAACCTCTCGATGAAGCTCATCCCTCACTCCCGCACCGCTGACCAGTCGGAGGTCCGCTTCAAGCCCACCCGCGCCGGAGTGATCGGCCTATGGGACTACACCGACGAGGAGTTCGTCTTCGCCGACGGACGCCTGGTCCTGCGCGGGCACAACGGTTCCGGCAAGACCAAGGCCCTGGAGGTTCTCTTCCCCCTGGTCCTGGACGGTGTCCTCGACGCGAGGCGTCTCGATCCGTTCAGCGGCGAGGAGCGCACCATGAAGTCGAACCTGCTCTACAAAGGGCAGGAGTCCGCATACGGCTATGTGTGGATGGAGTTCGCCCGCACCGC
Organism: Streptomyces sp. NRRL B-24572; assembly: GCF_002156145.1. Taxonomy (NCBI): domain Bacteria; kingdom Bacillati; phylum Actinomycetota; class Actinomycetes; order Kitasatosporales; family Streptomycetaceae; genus Streptomyces; species Streptomyces sp. NRRL B-24572. The sequence goes on from NZ_MWIG01000047.1 coordinate 11,591, forward strand.
ACCCAACGGTGAGGTCCTCGAAGCCGTCACCGTAGGGATCGGCATGCGGGTGACCAAGCCGATGTCCACGCCGGCCCGCTTCTTCTTCGTCACCGACGGCCGAGTCGGCATCGACTTCGGCCTGCTGGACGCCGCCTCGCGCCCGCTGCGGGAGAACGCCCTGAAGAAGCTCCTGGGTGAAGGAGCCACCTACGCTACGGCGGAGGCGTACCGGGAGGCGATCGACGACCGGCTGTTCGGGCTGGGCCGCGAGCGCTACAACCAGCTGGTCAACCTTCTGCTCCAGCTCCGGCGCCCTCTCCTGGCCAAGGACCTCGACCCGGTCAAGGTGTCCGACACCCTCACCGCCGGCCTGCGCCCCGTCGACGAGGACCTCATCCTGCAGGCCGCCCGCGATTTCGAGAACCTCGCCGAGATCCAAGCGCTCCTCAACGCCCTGACGGGGGCGGACACCGCGGTCCGGACCTTCCTGCGCGAATACACCAGTTATCTGCGCGCCCATGCCCGTGACCGCGTGGACCATGTCACCGGACGCATTCAGGACACAGCCGCCCAGTGCGAGACGATCATGGAGGCGGCAGAGGACCGCCGCACCGCCGAGCGGCAGCTGGCCTCCTCACAGCACGAGCGGGATACCGCCGAACGCCGGTGCAAAGAGCTCAGCGCGAGCCTGGCCGAGTACAAGAACCACGACGCCATCAAGAAGCAGGACGGTCTCAAGGAGCTGCGCGACCGCGTACGCACCGAGCGCCAGGGCATCGCCGAGAGCGGCCGCCACCTCAACCGGGCCCAGGAGGGCCTGGCCGCACTCAAAGGGGAGGCTGAACGCGCTCTCCTGAGACACGATGAGCTGCGCAAGGCCGCTTCCCGGCACACCCACAGTCTCATGGACGCAGCGCGCCGCTGCGGCGTCCTGCACGACGACGACACACTGGACATCGGTGCCGATCTGGACACGGACGTGGCGGGCCGGGTTGCCGCGCGTCGCAGCGAAGTGGAGGACGTACGCGCCCACCTCAGCGCGTCCGAGAACGCCGCGAAGGACCAGGAGCGCGAGCAGGAGCACGCCGACGCGGCGAACGGTGACCTGACCGAGACCGAGCGGCAATCCGCCGCAGCAGCTGAGAAGCTCGAGATCGTCCGTGCCACGGCCGGCCAGGAGCTGGAGGAGTTCATCAGCCGCTGGTGCGGCAGTGACGACACCGCGGTCTTGGTCGCCGCCGACGGTGACGTGCTGCGTGCCGCCATCGACGCGGTGGGGGAACCCGAAGCGGCCTCGCTGCCGGAGGTGTTTCGTTCTCTCACCGACCAGCGCCGCACCAGTGCTCTGACCCGCGTCGAGACCTTGAAGCGGGAGTACGGCGACATCGCCGGCGCTCTGCGAGCCAGGCTGGCAGAGCGCGACACCGTGGCAGCGGAAGGCGACGACGCGCCCCCGCCCAGTGACCTGCGCCCCGCCAGCCGCGATGCGCGGCCCGGTGCGCCGTTGTGGCAGCTTGTGCGGTTCGCCGAGGACGTTCCCAACGATCACGCGGCTGCGGTGGAGGGCGCCCTGTACGCAGCGGGCCTGCTCACCGCCTGGCTGCACCCTGACCTTGCGCTGACCGACCAGGCACTGCACGACAAGGTCGCCGACGCCTATCTGCGCCCACTGGCTCCCGCGCAGCGGCCGACCGGACGAACCCTGGCGGACGTACTGGTCGTCGAAGATCAGCAGCTCGTCACCGCCGCGGCCGTACAGGCTGTCCTGGCGTCCATCGCCGTAACGGACGACGTCCCTGCGACGGACGGCGTGCTGCGCGCTCCTGCGGTCACGACCGGCTCGCACTTCTGCCTCGGCATCCAGGTCGGTGCGCATCCCAAGGGTCAGCCGGAGTACATCGGGGCCACGGCACGAGCCGCCCGCCGGCGCGAGCGGCTGCGCCTGCTCGAAGAATCCATCGCCGTCCTGGAAGCTCAGCTCGCCGGCATCGAAGAGCAGCAGAGGTACGCGCAGGAAGCATTCGACGACTTCGACCGCGCCCGGCATGAGCTCCCGCGCACCCAACCGATCATCCAGGCGGTGGGTCAGGTGGCGGTGGTGGCGGAGAAGGCCGCCGGCGCACGCCGCCGCCTCACCGAAGCCCGCAAGCGGCTCGACGGGGCGATTGCGCGCGCCCATGAGAAGAACCGGCAGCTTCGGCATGCTGCCACGGCCGCACGGCTGCCCGCCCTTCGTGAGGAACTGAACAACGTCGCGCAGGCCATCGACGACTTCGCCGACGCCGGCAAGGCGCTCTCCACCTGCCGTGAGCAGACCGATGCGGCCGAGCGCGACATCGCCGGCCGCAAGGAGATCATCGAAGCGCAGACCGAGTCCTGCTCAGAGCAGGCTGAGGCGCTACAGGCGCGTAGGGATGAGTTCGCCGTTCAGGAGGAACGTCTGCGCACCCAGGAAGCGACGCTCGAAGCTCCTCTGCAGGAGATTCTGCAGCAGATCGCGGACGCGGAGGAGCAGCTCACCACGGCGCAGAAGACGTATGACCGTGCGAAGAAGGATGCGGAAGAGCATCGAGACCGGCTTCTGAAGGCTGACCATGCCCTGGAGTTCGGCCGTACAGCACTCGCCACGGCCGTGGCGGAGCAGGTGCGCACCACGCTCACGCTGGAGCCATATGCCCGGCCCGACCTTCTCGGCCTCCTCGAAGCGAACGCCGAGACCATCTGGCTGCCCCACGACATGTGGCCGAGCCCCGAGCAGGCAGTCCAGGCCCTCATGGACAGCCTGACCTCGCCCGGCATTCCCCTCACGGGCATCGAAGCCGCCCAGAGCGTCGTCCCCGCATCCGTCGCTTCCTTGGTCAACGCGCTCGATGAGGCGACCCGGGGCCGGCCGATCACCGCGAGCCTCCTGAAGACCGTGACATCCAAGATCTCTAGCGCTATCACCGCGCTGGAGGCAGCCCTGCTGGAGTCCGATCAAGGCTACCTCTTCGAGTGGGAGCCGGCCGGTGACGTCATCCTGGCCCGGGTCACCGACAGCGAAGGCCCCGCGCCCGTAGCGGACTTCGCCCGCCGCTTGGCCGAACAGCTCGCCGATCAGAGCGTGCTGCTGGAAGACAGGGAACGGACTGTCCTGGAGGACGGGCTCCTGACCGGGCTCGCCGAGCAGATCCACGATCGCACCGTCGCCGCCCGCGACCTGGTCAAAAGCATGGACGCCGATACCCGCTCCAAGCCGATGTCCTCCGGTACCACCGTGGGCATCAACTGGATCACCTCCGACGCGCTCACCGACTCCCAGCAGGCCGTCAACAAACTGCTCGACAAGGACGCCTCTGGTCTCGGACCGGCCGGACTGGCCGAGCTCCGCTCCCACCTGCGCAGCCAGATCCGCGCGAGGGCTGCTGCCGACAAGAAGAGGAGCTACCAGCAGGTGATCGCGGAGGTCCTGGACTATCGCGCCTGGCGCAAGTTCGAACTCCGGCTGTTCCGGCCGGGCATGAGCGAGGAGGAGCGGAAGAAGGGAGAACTGCTCACCAAGGCCAAGCACAGCGTGATGTCCGGCGGCGAGAAGTCTGCCTCCATCCATCTTCCGCTCTTCGCAGCCGCCCACGCGCAGTACAGCTCCGCCTACCCCACCTGCCCGCGGCTGATCGCCCTCGACGAGGCTTTCGCCGGCATCGACGAAAAGTACCGCCCCGACCTGCTCGCCCTGACAGCCAAGTTCGACCTCGACCTCTTCATGACGGGCTACGACCTGTGGATCACCTACCCTGACGTGCCGCAGATCTCCCACTACGACATGAAGCACGACGAGGCGTCCCACACCGTCTCCGCCATGCTGCTGGTCTGGGACGGCGAGCAGATCCTCGATGACCTCGAGTACCCCGGATCCGACGATCTTGCCGCCGAACTCCTTGGCTTCACGCCCCGCCGGCACGTTCCCGCGGGGGCAGGGCTGCTCGCGGACATCCCCGAGGAGGAGCCGACGAACGACAAGGTCGAGGAGACAGAATGACGGGGTCGACAGAAGCATACGAGCGCTACCGGGCTCCCGAGTTCCGCCGGCTCCTGGCTGCTGCCCGGCGCTCGCTCGAGCGCAACGGCGGCGAGGTCAAGGGCTCCATCGGCCTGGGCAACCCGACCACGGCCGAACGTAACGCCATCATCGGCATCACCGGTACGTACCGGTCGCCCGACGTCCAACGCATCACCATCCCCCTCTCCGTGCTGGAGGAAAGCGTCCGCAACATCACGGGCATGTCGCTCCGCGATGTCCTAGAGCGGATCGGCCCCGGGCTACGCTTTCGGGCCGATGAGCGGGCCGCACTCGATCAGGCCCGGCAGAGGATCCTCGCTGAGGGCGAGGCCAGCCCGCTGCACGCCGAGCACGTCTGGTACCGGGAATGGCTGGCCGACCTTGTGTCCGACGGCACCGTCACCGGGCTGATCAACAAGAAGGACACTCACCTCTTCAGCCAGGCCGTCCGCGTCCTGGAACACCTCTACAGCCGGCCAAGCGACGCTCCACCGATCATGCTGCCCGCCTTGGCCGACGCCGCCACAGGAGACACCAAGGCCCTCAATCCCGGCCGCGGCTCTCTGCCGACACTGGTCCTGCGGGCCTTGGCCATGGCACGCGGAGTCCCAGTCGGATCAGGGGCCGAAAGCCGGCGCGAGTTGTGGGACGCCTTCGACGTCATCGTCGACGACCTGGCCAGCCGTGTCCTCGTCCTCAACCTGCCGGCGACCGGCCAGGGGCTGGGCCAGTGGCTCACCGACGCTGCCCGCTACGGCACTCCATTCCACATCACCCTCCACCAGCTCATCACCCTTCCGATCACCGTGAACCTGCCAACGGTGTACGTATGCGAGAACCCGGCCGTGCTCCGTCGTGCCGCCGGTGAGCTCGGTGCCAGCAGTCCGCCGCTGATCTGCACCGAGGGGCGCCCCTCGACCGCGTTTCACCGGCTGGCGCAACTGATCGTCGAAGCTGGCGGCACCTTGCGCTATCACGGCGACTTCGACTGGCCGGGCATCGATATGACCAACCAGCTCCGAACCCGCTACCAGGCCGAACCTTGGCGAATGAGCACTGAGGACTACCTCAGCGCGGTGCGTACCGACAGCGATCACGTCCAGCTGAGCGGCAAAGCCCAGGCCACCGCCTGGGAGCCAGAGCTCGCCGAGGCCATGGAACGGGAAAGCCGCGCCGTCTACGAAGAGGCCGTCGCTGACGCCCTGCTAGCGGATTGGAAGATTCCGGATGGTCGCATTCCCCCTGGGCGTGAAGTTACGACCAGAGCAGAAGTTGAGCGTCATGATGGGGAAGAGGCGCCCGAACGAGACGTAGTTCCGCCGAGAAGGGATAGTGACGGAGACCTGGAAGTCTGCTGCGGAGGTCCCGCGGGTCCCGGACAGGTAGGCGAGCGCAGTCACAACCAGACATCGCGATCACCCTATGGCGCGTTGCGCGACAACGAGGTCACCCAGGCAGATCACCGACGCACCAGTATCCCCGACCCGGAGCAATGACCGCTTGAACGCCCCCAGATCGCCAGCCTGGCAGGGGACACCCGTGCCCGCGGCGGTCTACACCACCGCTATGCCCTTCACGGCAGCCGCCCTGCGCACGTTTGCCCACGCCGAAACCCCGATGAGCAGAGGCGTACGTGGGACGATTTCCTGACTAGGTAACGCCCCCAACGGGGGTACCTCGCCCCGCCGTTCACACAGCGCTTCGCGTCCCCGTCAAGGCACGCTGACTGTCCGGTTCCGACGCTACTCGCCGAGCTGCTCGATCCACGGGTGCGGCCCGTACGTGCTGCCGATCGCCTGCACGAGCCATTCCCGCTGTCCGGTGTCGAGGATCGGCAGCACCGCGGCGAAGTCGACCGCGTCCCTGGGCCGCGGCTGCTTCGCCTTGTAGTAGAGCTGAATCTCCGGCCGCAGGTAGGGGATGCCGGCCGCGGAGACTGCCCCCAGGTCTGTGAGGTCGCACCGCACATAGCGGTCCCGCCTCGACACCCACTCGTCGCCCTCGGCCTCGTCGAGCATCACTTGAATCCGCCACGGCGCCGACGCGGTGGGGCGGCACCAGACGTCATGCACACCAACCGGCAGGAGCTCGCCAGGCCGCCACGGCCGTAGGTTCCCAGGCGGGTCAGCAGCCCACCACTGCCACCCGACGAGTACCTCCTGAACGGCAAGCTGGTCTCGGCGCAGCACGAGGACGTCGATGTCGTGATGCTCGCGGAACGACCGGCCCGTGGCGAGCTCGATGGCATGACCGCCCGCGATCCACCACGGGGCAGCCGTCTTCGAGAACAGCGCGGCGACCTCACTCAGCGGTGCTGGCTGCCAGCTCTGCCCGAGGCCCTGACCAGTCACCATTCACTGCTCGCGCTCGGTGCGCGCCAGATCATCGCGACATCAGGCCGGACAACGAAGCCCATCGTCTCGTACAGAGGGCGGCCGGCCGCCGAGGCGTACAGATCGATGACTGTGCAGCCCTGCCCGGCTAGCCAATCACGCGCGGCCGTAACGCAGGCCCAGCCGTACCCATGACGGCGGTGCGCCGGGTCGGTGGCCACTGACCCGATGTGCCCGACATAGGGGGCACTGTTCCCCGGGCTGGGGAGTCGAGGAGTGCAGGTTCCAGCGGCGCACGCGGCCAGGCCGCCGCTCCCCGTGTCAACGACGAAGATGGCGAACAGCGGGTCGTCAAGGCGCTGGGCGAATGCCGTTGTGCACTCCGCCGCCCATCGCGGAGCGGGCTCTGTACCAGGCGACCCGAACATGATCCATCGCAGCCGGACCAGCGCAGGCGCATCCGCAACCACGGCGCGACGGGCTAACTCCCGGACCGGCATGCGTTCTTCCTTTCACGCAGGTGTGGCAATATTCGGCTGGTACCCGGTACTGCGCACCGGCCGCATCCACATGTCGCCGGCACTCATGCGGAGGGCCAAGCGTATTCGCTGTACGTGACGCCGTCGGCGATGTGCCGCAGGGCGACCGCGAGGTACGGAGGCAGAGGCGCGGGGAGGCTGCTGGGCTTGTGCCACTGCCAGCCCTCGCACTTGTCTGGCTCGGGGTTCCCGATCTGGCCGTGCCAGCGGACGACCTCGAAGAAGAAGGCGATCCGCCGTGACCCGGCGTGCGTGGACACATGGTGCATCAGGTGCACGAACCGCACGTCGGAGGGGTCGGCGGCGGCGCCCGTTTCCTCGGTAAACTCCCGGGCGGCTGCCAGCGTGGCGGGCTCGTGGTCCTCCATCAGCCCGGCCGGTACCTGGTACATGCCAGGGAACACAGGCTGGCTGCGGCGTCGCCCCATCAGGATCTCGTCGCCCTGGCGGACGATCAGGTGAACGTCGGCGTAGTGAGCGGCGTACGTACGGTCAGACTCCGTGGTCTTCTCAGGCATGGCTCTCCTCCGATCGTCAAGGCCGGTCACGCTACAGGGCGCCTCCGTAATCGGCGGCGGAATTCGGCCGCCAACACCATCGACTCATGGGCGGGTGGCGATCAGGGCTTCGGTGCGGATGTGTTCCTCGAACTTCCCGTCGGGCTGCAGCCGGCGCAACCGCATACGTCGGAGACACCGGCAGCGACGTACGCCACGCGCGTGCCGCCGACCTACGGGCCATCGCCGTCAGCTACGGATACGCCGACATCGCCGACCTGACCACCGCCGGCCCCGACCTCGTACTCCACACCCCTCCGAGCTCGCCACCTGGTGCCACAGCCCCCGTTCCGCCGGCTCACAGCCGCGACCGAGTGCCACTGAGCACTGACGGCCTTCTCTCTCCGGCATCCCCAGCCCACCAAGGGCCTCCTCCGCCATGCCCGCACCCCCCATCTCGCCAAGGACGACCCGCCACCGCGACGAGCTGACCAGGCTCGCGCGTGCCAGGCGGACGGCCTTCCCTAGCGGCCGGTTGGTTAACCGACAAGCGCAAGCCTGCGGTCGCTTCCCCGCTATCCGCCCCCGGCCGTCTGCCGGCGTAGCTAGAGGACCGCTCGGGCGATAAGCCGGCCCGCATGTACCTGCTGGGTGAGGGCTGGGGGCGCTTCGCCAGCACTCCCTAGGCGAACGAGCCGGGCGCGCTACTCAGGATGACCGGAGCACCAACTGGGCCGGCATCGCGAACAGCCGCTTCGCCCGAGGCGCGAAAGGTCTTCATGTGGCCGTGATCCCCAGGGGGATGCTCGCTGTCAGTCCAGCCCGCCGGTGGCTTCGAGGTGGGCGAGGAAGGTGGCCACGAGGCGTGGGCGGGGGACGTGAGGGACGAGCGCGTCGGGCAGGTCGGCCTCAAGGCCCCATTCGGTGTTGAAGGTGATGCTGCTGCTGTCCGGGACGACGCTGTCCCACAGCCACTTGACGAACTCCGCTGCGGCATGGGCCGTGCAGTCCTCGATGGCGATGCCTTCCGGGGACAGCTTGGCCATGCCCTCCAGCTCCTCCTCGCCGAGCATGATGCCGAAGTGCATGACGGACCCACGAACGGGACCCTGTTCTCCCTCATCGATACGGATGAACGTATCCGTCTTCCGCTCGCGCAGTTTGGCCTCGATCCCCTCGTAGGTCAGGCCCCAGGTGGAACCCTCGGTGGGGCCGAAGACGTACATGGTGCGGAGTTCGGCCAGTTCGGACGCGTCCACGCGCTCGCTCCCTCATCGTGTGCTGCCGTTGGTCAGGGTACGTATCGGGCGTAGCCCTTGACGCCGTAGGCCGCCATCATCACGCGCCAGTAGGCCACGGAATCCGGGTTGTTGGTGACCGTCTCCACGCCCCGCATCTCCTTGTTGCGTGGGTCGTTGAGAGCGGCGTTGTACTTCGTGAGTTCCTTGCGGTCCTTGTCGTACAGGAAGTCCTTCTTGCCGGTCTGGTGGCTCGCGCGGAGTTCGTCGAGTGAGCGGTAGCACGGCTTGTTCGGCTTGTTGACGTACTTGGCCTCGATCGCCATGCCGTCGCGGTTCCGGAAGCCGTCGACCATCAGGGTGCTGTTGGGGCTGATGCCGGGTGGGATGGGGACCTCGTACTCGGGGTATCCAGCGACCCGCTTCTGGTAGGCGACCTCTGCGGGCTTCCCGCCGGACACGTCTCCGGCGCGCAGAGAGTTCAGCCATGTCTGGAAGTTCTGCTGCTCAGGGGCGCTGAGGGGCGGGAAGCGCGGGTCTGGAGGTGTCGGTGGGGCTATCGGCTGTACGCGAGGGCCGTTCGGCGGCCGGTAGCCCACGGGGACCAGGAGAGGTACCCGGATCAGTGGCGCGAGGAAGGGTGGCAGGGACGGAAGGGGTAGGAAGCCGCCTCCGTCCGGCTGCGGCATGGGGACCTTGGCCTGCGAGCTGTCGAGCGCCGGCGCGATGTTCCCCAGGCGCGCGATGCGCATGTCGCCGACGACGAGCTCGTGCAGCCCGCCGTCGTGTCCCTCACCACCGAACTGCGGTCGTTCCCAGATGGCGAGTGGCTCGCCGAAGAGGGGGCTTTCCTCGTCCGGGATCCTCTTCAGCGCCGTTTCGATGTGATCCGCGTACGCGTCGCAGGCGTGGGCGATCATCCGGCAGGCGGACGGAAGGTTCGCCATCAGGGTCTCGTCCTCGCCGACCTCGGAGGGAGGTGGTGTCTTGCCGACGAACACAGTGAAGAAGGTCTGGACGGCTGCGGCGGTCTCGCCGAGCTGCTGCGCTGTCGCGGTACGCCAGGCGCTTTCGGAGTCCCAGTAGGCGTCGTCCAGGATGCCCGCCGCCGAACGCCAGGCGTTGGCCGTCTTGCGGAGCTTGTCCCGCTGGCCGTGGAAGCGCGAGCTGAGCAGGTACTGGTCGGTCCAACTGGTCTCGCCGACGACCTCGGGGAGCTCCTCGGCGTTGTGGCTGGCACGCGGATTGCAGTCCGGCCTCGAAGGCTGCGCCCCGATGTCGGGTCCCACGCTCTGGCCGAGCAGGGAGGCGGCGATCGCGCTCTCCTGCTTGAGGAAGTCCTCGGTGGCCTTCAGCATGGCACCCGCACCGTTCGCCATCACCTGGTGAGCGAGGCCGGCCGCATCGAAGACGGTCTTCACGGCCGGCTTGTAGACGGCGGCGAAGGCCCGGCCGGCGTTGTCGTCACCCGCCATCCCGCCATGAGCGCTGAGCTCCGTGAACAGCAGGCCCAGCATGTCGTAGATCAAGTCCCGCAGCCGCACCATGGACCACGAAGCGTTGACGTAGTTCCCCGCCTTGTGCTGAAGATTCAAGACTCCCCCGTGCCCTCGACCACCAGGCTGTTCCACGGACCGTACATGCTGACGAAGCGAGGAGATCCACTGCTCGAGGCACGAGGAGCGGTTGTGGCCGATTCCTATCGGAGACAGGCGCGGCCATGGCCACCGCGCGACAACCTGATGGTGCATGTGGAAGCCTGGGCACACTGGGGGTTCACCTGATCACGTACAGGTGAGGTGGGATGGACAGCGGGGTAGAGCGACGTTGTCTGGTGTGCCTTGCGAAGCTCAGCCGGTTCAAATTCAGAATCACGATGCGACCCCTGCCGACCGAGCGTGACTCCCACGGGCATCTGGCTGCGACGCCACGCCACCAGCGCCACCGTCGACCGTTCAGGAAACAGTAGGCAGCGCCCGTCACCCTCACCTTCACCGCCATGCTTCCGGCGAACGGCACCGACGGCGGCCCCTGGCAGACCTGGGCATGGTCCCCACCCAGCGGCCGCTGGAAGCCGTACGTGCAGGCCACCGCTCAACTCCACGCCGCCGACCTGGGAATCCCAATAGGCGAGGAGCGGATCGCCCAGACCGCCCACCCGTACTCGCCGCAGTCCGACTCCAACTGCCGGATCCTCGCTCCTACATCGTCTACGTGGATGGAGATGCTGCGGAGCGGATCTGGGCCGGCCTTCGCGATCTGTCCCTGGCCGGCGGGCAGCCCACGGAAGTGAATACCCCGCGGTGGCACGTTCATTTGCCCCTTGAAGCAGCCTTCGGTGGCCTCCAGGAGGTCAAGTCCTGGACACTGAGCCCGTGGGCCGCGCATAGATCGTCGAGCTCCCGTTGGTATCTCTCAGCCTGCCCGACATCCGAACCGGCCGCAGTCAATGTCTCCCATTGACGTACCCAAGGGATCAGCTCCTGGATGCCGGCAAGCAGGGGAGCAACTTCGTGGGGCCTCGGGCGCCCCTGTTGCTGGAGCGCATTGACCAGGTCTTGAAGCACAAGAACACGGTCCGAATCGCTCCAGCCAGACCAACCGAACAGTAGGCTGCCCTGCGCGCCAGCAGCGCTGGGATAGGACACGAAGCGTTCACGGGGAATGTCCAGGCTGCCGCGGAGAGGCCAGTAGTGAGCTTGGCGGAAGTCGGCGGCTCTGAACTTCGGCGGGACGGGGATTCCCAATGACTCTCCCGTCCTATCCTCGCTGCGCTGGAGGCGCCAAACCTGCTCCCAATCGGCACGTTTCCGCAGCCCAGATTCCTTGTACCTCAGAGCCGATGCATAGGGCACGTGCTCATCAGCCAGGATCGCCGCAAGCACGTCACGGAGCCTCGAGTCTCGTCTCCCGAGATGGTCAGTCGCATAAAGCGCGGCCACGGAACGCACTGCGGCATCGGCATCTAGACGCTGCGCCAGTTCATTGATGGTGCGGGGACACGGGTGTTTGGCACCGTTCCTGCGCTCGAACCAGAGTTGCTCGTCCTCACAACGATCGAGCAGCCAGTTACGGAGGGCTCGCTCCTCCTGCTTCTCCCATGATTCCTGCAACCACCGTCGCTTGTACTCCGGTCGCTCGACGATAGCGATTTGCCGGTGGGTCTCGATGGCGTCGATTCTTGCCTGGACGACGTCCTTGTAGGCAGTCGGCCAGTGCCGGGGGATCTCGGTAATGGGTGTTGCACCATGCCGTACGAACCACGAGTCCGAAGCCTTCTCGGCGAGCATTCTGCGTGCGAGCACGATTTCGAAGGCCCGCTCCCCCAGCCGCAGCGAAGGCAGTGCAACATCGGTGGAGATCGTCAGGCGTTCACGCTCATCGGCAGACAAGACTCCGTAGGAACCATAGACCTCCCAGTCCAGTTCCTCCTGAAGGGTGATCATCTGACGCTGTGTCGCTTTGTAGGCGGCGCTGGCCACGTCCAAGGCGCTTCGGGTGGGTGGATTTTCCTCCGCGCAGACCGTGCTCGGCGCATGGGTATTCAGCAACTGGGCCAATGCGTTCAGTTGTCGCGCGCGATCTGATGGAACAATGGCCGGCAGGGGAAGACGAGAGAGGGACGCCGTGGCAAAGCGGTAGGCCCGGGCCCATTCCTCACCAGGCTGGGCGATTCCAGGCCCATCGGCGCCGATAGCGGATCCAGTCTGCTTGAGCCAAAAGCAGACCGTCGACGAATTGAGCACTCCCAGTAGCGCAATATATTCGCCCTGCGCTACGGAAGGCGCCAGTCGAAGTGCGGGCGCGGTCCTGCTGAACACCCGTCCACCCTGTTCCAAGGCGAAGCGATTATGCGTAGCTACCGCTGCGAATGTGATCAATGGCCCCTGACCGGCATCGCGAGACCGATACCTCCATGCCCACCAGGGCCCGTCACCGGATCTCGAAGACTGACGTGCCCCGAGAGCCGACCGAAGAACCTGGCGCATCGTCCAGAGGTGCCGGCCCCATGCGGCACTGACATCCAGGGGCAGAAGTGTGCCGTCTTCTCCATACGGGGCCAGAACGTCCGTCGACACTGCCGCGCGCCAGTCCCCTACGGTCTCGGCAGTGACAATGCCTTGAGCCAGCCTGGCCGAGTCCAGGTGCCGAAGGAACCAAGGTCGCCCAAGAGAGAAGACATCCGGCTGTCCCAGGTCCGCAACAACCCGAGCCCCGTCGGCCAGGACATCGGCCAATCGCCGGGGAGCGCGTGAGATGAGGTCCATGAGGTCCGCGCTCCCACCACCACTCAGTGTCCATGGGAAGCGGGAGAAGCGCTGCCGGGGTTCGTCTTCGACGGTCACCCATTCAGAGGTGCTGCCGGGTCGGTGGATCTGATCGAGGATCGACTTCCACACGATCCCCTCAGCCGGATCCATTGGCTTCGTCGGCTCACCGTGCACGCCGAGGACCGACCGCACACGGGTGTCGCCCATGGTCGGGGCATTCCGGCCGACCAGAATCAGGGTCGGGGTCCCATGGCCAGGTACGTACACGCCGGAGGTATCGATGACATGCGTCAATGCCACACTCGGAAGGAACTCATCGATCAGCTTCTCACCGAACTCACGATTGGCAAACGAACTGGTCGTGTACTGACCGACATAGCCGCCGGGAGCGTCATTGGTCTTTCTCACCGCCAACTGGAACATGCACTTCGTGAAGAGTACCGAAAGCGGGAACACACCTGAGGCCACGTCATAGGCTGCTCGGTATGCCGCGTTTCTTGCCTTGTCCCGCACCGCGATAAAGGGGGGTTCCGAAATAACGACGTGATAGGAATTCCGCCCGAGCAGGTCACACGTCTCCGAAAATTCGTCGACATCCTCAACCGTGCCAGCACTGTCCCCCTCCCAGTCTTCGAGGAGGTGCAGCGAGGTACCCCCTGGCGCGCCGCGCCCGTCCAGCAGGGCGTCACCTACCGCCACGTTGATCACATGCCCCGGCAACTCACTCAGCAGCCTGCAACCGCTTTCCCTCGCAGCGGCCATGAGCAGTCTGAACCGGGTGACACTCACGGCGAACGGGTTGATGTCGCAGCCATGGACAGAATCCAGGGTCCGGTGGATCAGCTCGGAATCCGGGGTTCCGGGAGCCGCCGCACGCCAGGCATTCAGAAGCCGCTCGAAGAGTCCCAGCGGAAACTCTCCCGACCCACAGGCTGGATCGATTCCGCGGAACCCCTGGGGACCGAACTCCGCAATGGCTGGATCCACCGTGAGGTCCAGGACGAAATCCACGATGAAGGCAGGCGTCTGAACTAGCGAGAAAGCCTTTCGCGCGGTCTCACTAATGTCCTGATACAGGTCGCCGAGGAAACGGGTACCGAGTTCCGGATCAGTAAAGTCGAACCGAAGGGATCCGTCTTCGCCTCGAGTTCTCCAGAACGCAATCAATTTAGCAGCACCCTGCGGCGACGGACGCAGTGCCCACAAGGCATTGCGCGCCCCGTCGAAAATGCGGGCCATCGCTACGTGTGACTCGGCCAGGTGCGTGAACGCCTCGGCCAGCCAGTCCTGGGCGTTGGTCCCAGGATGGTCCGAAAGATAAACGTGCTGCCGTTCCTCCGCCTCCGCCAATCGCTGGCCCGGCCCTGCGATGAAGGGCCGGTCGATGAGGGTGTTGTCTTCGCAGAAGCGCACGAACACCGTGCCCATCACCCACGCAACGGCAGCCTGGGTGATGTGCTCGTCCCGCCAGGCGCCATACGTGGCGGCAGTGCGACGGGATGCCCGCGCGTGTTCGTACATAGCTCGCAGGCCGCCACGGTACCTGTCGACGTCTTCGCTGCGTTCGCGGAGGTCCGCCTCCAGCGCCCGCACCTGCTTCCGCACGTCAGCGACAAACGCGGCCCTGTCCATTGAGGACGTCCCCGTATCAGCTCCGTCACTCGGAGGCACAGCGACCTCTCCTCCGTACGTCGTCGACGTCCTCGACCCACTGTCTCGTCGGATACATCCTGCCAGCTCTCCGGGCGAAGCCACGGTTTCGTCGCCGGTCAGCATCAGATGCATCCGCCTGTCGTTGCCTGACGCACTATCATTCCTATGCGGACCGGCCGTAACACAGCCAGGTAGCGCGGTTCAGGGGGCACGCTGAGATCGGACCAACGAGGGGACACATGCTGACACGGCTCGAAGTCAGTGGCTTCAAGAACCTTCTGGATCTCAGAGTCGAGTTCGGTCCCTTCACCTGCATCGCGGGAGAGAACGGCACCGGGAAGTCGAACGTCTTCGACGCGATCCACTTCCTGAGTCTGCTCGCCGACCTCTCCATGATCGAGGCTGCCCAGACAGTCCGCGGAACCCACGGCACGCTGCACGGTGACGCGCGAGACCTGTTCTGGAACGGTTACTCGGACGGCGAGCACCTGATGACGTTCGCTGCAGAGATGATCGTCCCCGGTGAGGTGGAGGACGACTTCGGCCGACTGGCCGAACCGACGTCCACGTTCCTCCGCTACGAGCTCCACCTCGGCTACCAGCCGCCGCAGCGCGGTGAGCGGGGCGGCAGGCTGACCCTGCGGTACGAGAATCTCAGCCGGATCAGCCCTGGTGAGGCTCCCGCACATCTACGCTTCCCACACCGCGCCACAGACTTTCGCAAGGCCGTGGTGCGTGCACGCCGCTCGACCGCTCCCTACATCTCCACGTCTCTCGAGACGGGCGACGCCGTCATCAGCATTCACGCCGATGCCGGCCGCAGAGGCCAGCCGCGCCCGGCACCGGCGAGCCGGGCGCCCCAGACCATGCTCTCCACGATCAACAGGAACGACGACCCGACCATCCTGGCTGCCCGGCGGGAAATGCAGTCTTGGCGCCGACTGGCCCTCGAACCCTCCGCACTACGCACCTCCGACCGCTATTCGGATCCCAGCGAGATGCAGCCCGACGGCCTGCACCTACCGAGGAGCCTGGACCGCGTGGCCCGGGAGAAGTCTCCAAAGGACCCCGCACGTGTCTATTCACGGGTCGCAGGGCGCCTGTCGGACCTGTCGGGACTGCACGTCAAGACGTTGCACGTCGATGCTGACGACACACGGGAACTCCTGACGATCAAACTCCACGAGATCGACGGCATGGTATTGCCAGCCCGCAGCCTGTCAGAGGGGACCCTGCGTTTCCTTGCCCTGTGCGTCCTGCTGGAAGACCCCCAGACGCATGGCCTGCTCTGCATGGAAGAGCCGGAGAACGGCATCCATCCAGCCAACCTTTCCGCGATGGTCGAACTCGTACGCGATCTGGCGGTCGATCCGTCGCTACCTGTGGACGAGGACAATCCCTTCCGGCAAGTTCTGATCAACACGCACTCGCCAGGCGTTGTACGACTCGTCGGCGCGGCGGACTTGCTGATCGCCGATACCACCACCGTTCCGGGGATTAGCGGCAAGGTCGCGCGCGGCTTGCGACTGCGTCCCCTGGCCGATACTTGGCGTGCCGCCGGCGCCGAAAAGGGCTACGGCACCAAGGCCGACATCCTGGCGTACCTCACGTCCTCGCCGGAGGATCGGCTGACCCTTCAGGAGAGCGCCTCATGACCGTGCGTGCCCTCTACCTCTGCGAGGGATCCAGTGACACGGGCCTGCGGTTTCACATCGAGGCGATTGCAGCCGATATGGGCAGGGAGATCCTGGTAACGGTTCCCGAGCTGGACCGCCTGCCGAAGAAGCCCGGTCGCACGGTCGAGGACAAGCTACGAGCCGCACAGCAACTTAGTGACAGTGGCCACGCGTACGACCTCGTGGTCATCCACCGCGACTCTGACAGCGGGCCCCCGGATCGTCGACGTACGGAAATCGCGGAAGCTGTGGCCACAGTGAGCCCCGGCGTGGCGCATGTGCCCGTGATCCCTGTGCGGATGCTTGAGGCATGGCTGCTGCTCGATCAGGCTGCGATCCGCGAAGTCGCAGGCAACCCGAACGGCAAGGTGCCACTCAACCTTCCGAAGCCGGCACGAGTAGAGTCGGTGTCAGATCCCAAGGCCGTGCTCAAGCAAGCGATCGCCACGGCCAGCGAGGAAAGGGGTCGCGGTCTGCAGAAACTCCAAGCTCGCTTCTCCGCGAACCGTGCACGTCTCCTTCAGATGCTGGACCGTGCAGGGCCCGTAAAACAGCTCGCATCCTGGCAATCCTTCACGGACGATCTGCGTGACGCGCTGGGTAGCAGCCGCTGAATGCCTGACGTCAGGGAACGCTTGATCCCCCCTATGCGTGCCTGCAACTTTTCTTGGCCAGCAACTCGACGCGCTCCTGCACGATTCCGAGCGACCACGTCGCCTGTAGCGGTGATCACTCCAACGACACGACGGCGAACTCTCGACGGCTTCCAGCCCAGAGGGCTGTCACAGCGTCCCCAGCCAATGGTCCCCGCCCGAGTCAGCCACCGGAATATCCCACACCAGACCCCGCGTCGTTGCGTAGGACTGTGCGGCGCTGCCTGACTTTGGAGCGACCGTCAGCGGCCGGTTCCTGTTGAGGGAGGCTTCGGCTGCTGCCTGAAGGTCGGCAGACCAAGGTGGGTATTCAGCTGCTCCAATCCACTCGTACGACCTCGCGGGCGGCGGCAAGGGCGCTTTCGAAGTCGGCGAGGCGTTCGGCGAGCGTGGTCGTGGCGAGTCGAGGCGGAAGGGCCGCGGAGAATTTCAGGCCGCGGACGGCGCGCGGGTCGACGGTGGGAAAAGTGAGGGAGTTAGGGAGTTCAGCGCGGGCGATGTTCCAGTCGTCGAGCCTAAGGTCCTGACGGAGACGGACGTGGGTGTCGGTGGGGCGCTGAACGGGGTCGGCGAGGTTGCCGAGGGAGGCCGTGAGAGTGGCATTGGCGCGATAGCCGGCCCAAGTCCACCAACGGGTAGCGTCGGCGTTGCGGATCAACAAGGCGCCTGCTGGGTGTACTTCGTGGGGTGCGCGGTCCATGCGGAGTTCGGCGAGGGTGGCGGTGGCGCGGCGCGTGAGGCGGACGTCAGGGTCGGTGCCGAGGAGGACGTCGCGCATGGCGCGGGTGAGGGCGTAGGAGAGACCGCGGGCTTCGCTTCCCTGCCATTTGGCGATGCCGCCGTCTTCGACGGGTTCGACGAAGGCGCGACGTCGAGCCCAGTCAATGAAGGTGACCTGCCAGCTACGGCCGGCCAAGAGCAGGCGTCGCGGGCCTGGGCGTTCCTCGGTGAGGACGGTGGGGTCGGTGGTCCCGATCTCCGTGCGTCCGGCAAGCACGGTGAACTCGGGTGGTGCCGTGAAGGAAGCGGTCAGCTCCATGAAGTGGCGACGGCCGAAGTGCTTCTCGGCTTCGGTGCCGATGAACAGCATGCCGCCGTCGCTGTCGAGGAATCCGCCTTCGACGAGGTGGGACAGGAGGGGGGCGGCGGAGCGGTCGAAGGGAGCCAGACCGTTCCATTGTTCGGGCCACAGGCGGTCGCCAAGGCGGTGTTCCTGCAGGGTGACAGCAAGGAGTTGTTGTGCAACGAGATGGCGGGGCGAGGGGGGCGGGGTGACAGGTTCGACCCAGCCTCGGGACCACAGGGTGAGGAGGCCGGCGGCTTGGAGGAGGGCGTCGGGCCGGGTGGCGAGGAACAGGCAGTTGCGGGAGGTGCCGGTGCGGCGTCCGGTACGGCCGATGCGTTGCAGGAAAGAGGCCACCGTACTGGGTGAGTCGATCTGGATGACGCGGTCGAGGTCGCCGACGTCGATACCGAGCTCGAGGGTTGAGGTGGAGACGATGACACAGTCGCGTGCTTCGGCGAATGCCTGCTCGGAGCGGGCGCGTTCGTCAGTGGAGAGAGAGGCATGGGAGAGGAACACGGTGACATCGCGTGTTCGTAGTGCCGCGCCGAGCTCTTCCACCTGCTTGCGCGAGTCACAGAAGACGAGCCGTTTTTCGCCCTTGTGCAGGGCGGAGATCACTTTGGCAGCGTTGGCGAGGGACCCGACGTAGTCGAGTTCCACCTCGCCGGCGGGGCGCGGGAGATTTTCGGCGTCGGTTGTTGCGGTCGCGCTGGCCGGCAGGGTCACTCCGGGGGCGACGACTCGGCCGGGGCGGTCGGCGGGGCTGGCGCCCTGGAGCCAGGTGAGCAGGGTGTCGGGGTTGCCGACGGTGGCGGAGAGGCCGATGCGCTGGATCCGTTGGCCGGTCAGTCGCTCCAGGCGTTCGAGTACGGCGAGCAGGTGCCAGCCGCGGTCGTCCCCCGCGAAGGCGTGCACCTCATCGACGACGACGGCGCGTACGCGGCCCAGCATGTGTGTGTGATCGGTCTTGACGCTGATGAGCATCGCTTCGAGGGACTCGGGCGTCGTTAGCAGGAAGTCGGGAGACTCGGTGCGGATGCGGCGGCGTACGGACTCGGGGGTGTCGCCGTGCCAGAGCGCGGCTCGGCGGCCCAGCCACTGGGCGTAGCTGTCGACCCGGTGCACCAGGTTGTTCAGGAGTGCCTTCAGGGGGGCCAGGTAGAGGACGGAGGTGCCGGTCCAGTGCTTTTCCCGCATTGCGGACAACATCGGGAAGGTGGCGGCCTCCGTCTTCCCGCCGGCGGTCGGCGCGAGCAGGATCGCGTCCTCGCCGTCCATCAGCGGGTGCACGGCCGCCTTCTGCAGGGGGCGCAGATCCGGCCACCCGAGCGTGTTGACGATGTGGTGCAGGACCACCGGGTCGAGGCGTTCCACTGGGTCGGTGGCGCGCGGCTGATCCTGCACGTCTATGGCTCCTGCGCTGGTCGTCAGAGGTCGGGACTTCGAGGAAGGGCTCTTCAGAGCTCGAGGTCGAGGTCGTCCGCAGAGGCGACCGGCGTGGGCGCGGCGAAGTTCCGTTCGGTGGCGGTGAGGTCGCCGCTGGAGACCGTGAGCTTGTAGTGCGTGCGCGGGTCGAAGTCGGGGAACTGGTCGATCCGGTCGAGCACATCTCCGACCAGCTTCTTCAGGTACAGCCGTGGTGCTACTCCGACCCTTCCGCCAAGAGCACCACCCACGGCCCGTGCCAGGTCGGTGAGATACGAGTCGTCGGCGAGCTGCTTGATTCGGTCGGGGGACTGGGAGCCTTCCGCGTACAGGTCGCGGATGGTGGCGCCCAGGCCGGTCAGTGACTGCTCGGTGAATCCAGGCAGCCGGATCTGGACGGCCCGTGGGTTGTCGAAGCGGGGGTCGGTGGTGAAGTCGGTGGCGAGGCGCTGGGCGAGTGGTGCGAGTCGCTGAACACCCTGCTGTCCGTCGTAGAAGGCAGGCGTTCCTGTGATGACGAGGTACAGGCCAGGGAAGCGACCGGAGTGAACCTCGTCGATGAGCTGCCGCAGCGCGTTGAGCGCCTTGTCGCGTGCGTCGGAACGAACCCGCTGCAGGGTCTCCACTTCGTCCAGCACGAGGACGAGTCCGGCGTGCCCGGCGTCCCGGAGCACGGTGAGCAGGCCCTGCAAGAAGCCGAAGGCACCGAAGTGGTCCAGGTCGCCGCGGACGCCTGCGCTGCGCCGAGCGGCTGCGGCGACGTGTGGCTGGCCACCGAGCCAGGCCATGACCGCGGCGGCGGTGGCCTCGTCTCCGGCGTCCAGGGACTGCTTGTATCCGCGCAGGGCGGTGGCGAACGCGGGGGCATGCCGGGAGACCTCGGCAAGCCGGGCAGTGAGAAGCCGGTCCACGGCCTGCGGCAGCTCGGTCTCGCTCACGCCGTCGGCGAGCGCGTCCTCCTCCAGGGCGTAGAACCACGCGTCGACGACCGGCCGCAGTGCGCTGGGTGGGAAACTCACGGTGGTCACGCGTTCGGTGAGCCGCCGGTAGACGGTCTCGAGCTTGTGCAGTGGGGTCTCGGTCTCCGACACCTGCACTTCGGCTACGGCGAACGTGCGTCGTTTGGCGCGTTCGCCGAGCCAGCGGGTGAAGAAGGTCTTGCCGGATCCGTACTCACCACGCACGGCCTTGAACACCGAGCCGCCGCTGGCGACGGCGTCCAGTTCCTCGTCGATTGCCCCTTCGAAGCGGCCCAGGCCGGTCGCGAGCAGGTCGAGGCCGCTCTCCGGGACAGCCCCGCGCCGCAGCGCATCCACCACGGCGCGCCGTCGCACGACGCCGATCGAGGTGGCGGCCCCTGATGCTGAAGATCCAAACGCGTTCACCCGAACAGTCTCCCACCCGGCCGCCCACCTGGCCGGATCCCGACGCCAAAGCCTGGCATCCAGCCCGCGGACCGGGCGGGCCGGGAGACCGGCCCGCCCGTCGCGGCCGCAGTGTGCTGGCTCACAGCCCGAACTGCTCGATCAGCTTGGCGCGGTGCAGGCGCAGGGTGCGGTTGTCGGGAAGGATCTCCAGGATCTGAGCTCCGTCGTAATTGAGGATCTGGGCCAGGGTCGTGGCGAAGCCGCGGGCCCGGGTGGCGGGTTGGCCGGCGCGTTCGGCCAGGGCGGTCATCGGCAGGGTGCCGGCCTCAACGAGCGCGGCCAAGGCTTGCGGGGCGGCTTTGGCCAGAGACTTGCGTGCGAGCAGGTCCAGCTGTGCCTGGTACAGCTCGGTGGCCATGAGCCGCTCGACCAGGGCAACCGCAGGGTCTTCGGACTGGTTGGAGGTGGCTGCCGTCTCGGACTCGGCCGCCGACTCCCCGGGTTCCCGCGGTACGGGGGCTACCACCTCGTCCTCGCCGAACAGGCTGATGGCGCCCTCGGGCGCAGGCGGGGCGGCCTTCTTGGTCTGCTTCCGGCGCGGGCTCACCACGGCTGCGTCGGGCACCGCACCTGCGTCCGCTTCGTTCTTGGCTCCGGCCTCGACGACGCCACGACCCTCGCCGTCCTCGGTCCACCAGGAGGGGGTCGGGTCGCCCAGCTCCCGCCATCCGATCGGCGGCTCGGCGCCGAAGGGAAGCAGGGCGAGGAGCGGGATGGTGAACTCTGCGAGAGTTGCCCCGCCGTGGTAGCCCGCCTTGAGCGCGGTGTACCGGGTGTCGTGGTCCCGCAACGCGACGATCCGCGATCCGGGCTCCGGCCAGACCACCCGAGGTCCGGACAGCTCGATCTCGGCCGGAGCGACGGGTCCACCAGGAGTGCGGTGGCGGGCCGAGCCAATCGTGCCGCTGGCCGCGTCGAGCTTGGTGCCGCGCCGCTCGACTACATGGCCGTGGTCGGAGGTGAGCAGCACGGTCATGCCATGCGCACGGGCAGCCCGCAGCAACGGTTCCAGACCGCCGATCTCCCTGGCCCGCCACGCGCCGTCGCCGAGTTTCTGCTCCTTGCCGAGGCGGTCATCGACCGTGTTGAGTACGACCGCGACATGGGTGCGCTCATCGGCGAGGGCTTCGGTGAGGGCGGTGGAGAACGGCGAGCCGGTGTCGGGGCCGCGCAGGTCGTCCTTGTGGAAGACGACCGCCGGTGCCCCGTTCCAGCAGGAGTGCTGGGGGAAGAGCCGCTTCTCGTCGTTCTGGTCGCCCTTCATCAGGGTGCCCGCGAACAACGAGGTCCGGGATACGGTCGTGAGGGTGGGCAGCGCGGCGGCCACGGCGCGCCGGACGGGCGGTCCGGCCACGGTGGGCAGCGGGTCGAACTCGGCCCACTGTCCCCGGAGTTCTTCGCCAAGCTCCGCAGCTATCGCCACGCTCATCCCATCCACAAGCAGGAGCAGGACCCGTCGGCCGGGGCTGGCCACGACGGGCGCGACGACGCGGTCCAGCACGCTCTCCACGGTGAGCATGGCGCCGGGGGCGGTGCCACCCGTGGTCCACACCGCGAGCCGCTCGGAGAATGCACGGTCCAGCTCGCGGCGCTTGTCCCGCACCTGCGCGCCGATCCGGCTGTACGCGTCGGCGAGTACGTCGTCCGGGTCGCCGCCCGCTTCGAGGTGTTCCAAGGCCCGGTCTACCCAGCCGAGTTCGCAGATCTGGCGGGCGGTGCCGTCAGCGACCGAGGCGATATCGGCCTCAGGCGAGCCGGCGAGCCACTGCCGCAAGCGCGCCGCCATCCTCACCCGCTCGATTCGCGCGCGGGTGGCGCCGTCGGCGGCCAGAGCATGGTCGGCCAGCGCGGTGACGGCAGCGGTGATCGTGTCGGTGCCGCCGTCGGCAAGGGCACGACCAGCCGCAGTGAAGCGGGCATCGAGTCCGGCCGAGAGCAGCGGGCTGGCAGTCGCGGCAGCCTGTGCCCCGAACTGTGCCACGAGCTGCGCGGCCCGAGTCAGGACCGGGTCGGCGAGCCGGTGCTCGCCCCGGTCGACGAGACCGCGGACGAACGCCTCGCCGCTGGATCCGAAGGAGGCCAGGAGTCCGTCGAGGTCGTCGCCCTGGGCTGGCGGCTGGTCGCCGAGCCACCGCTCGGCGCGCCCCCGCGCCCGGTACAAGTCGTGGTCGGCCTCCGCGTGCCCCCACAAGGCGGCGCAGACGACCGCGTAGGCGGCTGCGTCTGCACCGTGTTCGGCGTCCACCAGGGCGGTGATGATCTTTCCGGTGGAGCCGCCCTGCTCGGGTTCGGCGAGGAAGCGGGCCAAGCCGGCCCGCTCCGGTCCGCGCAGGTCGCGCAGGAGGTCGGGGCCGCCAGGCGTGAGGGTCCATCGGAACAGTGCGACGGGGTCGATACGGTCTCCGTCGTCGTGTGCGGCGGCCCCGCCCAGCGCATCCGTGTCGTGACGGCCGAGCCTGAGACGGCGCCTAGCCAGCCGGGTGAGCGCCTCGTCTCGGGAGAGCACTCCCTTACCCAACGAGGGCCAGCCGCGGGTGGCCGCAGCGTCGAGGAGCGCTTCGGCCGCCCAGGTCTCGCTGCGCAGTCGCCCGTCGAGGCCACGTGCGTCGAACGCCTCCTGCACGACCTCCCAGTTGTCGACGGACCGGATCCTGCCGCCGTAGACGCGGGCGAGCAGCCCTGGGTCGAGGTCGGTGTCCTCGCGGTCGGTGAGGACGACCAGGACCTTGGGGTCAGGGGGAGTTGCCGCGTCGAGGTGGCCCAGGATCTGCTCGTGTACGGCCAATACCGAGGGCCCGACGGCCACGCGCGCCCGCAGCCCGCCCGCTGTCTGTTGCACGGCGGGCCCGTCCCAGGCCGGATCGGCCCGCAGCAGCAGGACGCGGACCGTGCCGTCGCCGAGCCGGCTGCGGGCGGCGAGGTACTGGCGGACGGTCCCCGCCGGCAGCCGGGCGAGACCGGCGGACGCGGGCGCTGTGGTGACCGTGTCGGACATCAGTCGACAACCTTCCAGACGACCTCGACGGCAGCGTTGGGGTTCTCGGCCGCGAGCGCCGCGAGCGCCGCCTGCAGCTCGGCGCCAGCCCGTGCAGCGGTGGTCCGCCCACCGCCGGAGCGGGCCACGGACCGCGACGGCGTACGGGGCCCCGGCTGCGCCACCGGTTCCGGCAGCACCTGCGGGTGGGCGGAGCCGCCGTTCAGGTCCACGCCGTCGGAACTCGGCATCGGGGCGGCGGGCGCTTGGGGACGCTCGGCCGTGCTCTGCCGAGACCTCAGCAGGGACAGCACGTCCCGGCCGCCGGCATTGAGCACTCCCGGCAGGTCGGGGTAGTCCCCCGGATCACCGGCGGCGGCATCCCGCACCCGCTCCAGGACGGCTGCGCCATCTACGCCGAGAGTGTCGGCCAGGCCCAACTGGTCCCAGCTGGTGTTCTGCAGCGCGGCGGCGACCTTTCCGGCGCTCTTGAGGGACATGGCGTAGCGGTGTGCGGTGAAGTCGCCGAGGTCGAAGCGCGCGAGCCGGTCAACGACGGTCTTGGCCTCGATGCCGGCTTCCGTCACCGACTTCACCAGCTCCTGCGCCCGCCGGGCGAGGACGAGGCGGGGCGAGTCGTCATCAAGGCGGAGGAAGGCGCGGTGCTTCTCCAGTTCCCCGACGAGCCGCCCGGCGTCCTGGGCGAGAGCGGCGGCGGCCTGCTTGATCTGTCCGGCGAACTGGTTGACGATCCGCCCGCGCCGCAGCTGCGGCGCCCGGTCCCCGAGCACGGTCTCGTACCGCTTGCGCGCCTCGGTCCAGTCTTCCTCACTGGGCAGCGCCTGCTCGCGCAGGGCGTAGTCCCGCTTCAGCTCATGCGGTGCGGGCGCCGGTTCGACGGGTACACCCCCGCGTACCCACACCCGGTCGGTCATCTCCGCGTAGGCGGCTGCGAGCAGCCGACGAAGCGGCTCGGGCAGTCCGCGCGGCTCGGGAAGGTCGCTCCAGTCGGAGAGCTTGACCAGAGTCGGCTCGGCGGTTCCGTCCCGGCGGGCCTGGCTGGTGAAGTGGTCAGGCCAGGTGGTGGACTGCCTGTAGTACGCCTCCCGCATGGTGCCGAGGCCGAGACCGCCCGCGATCCGCGCCATGATCTTGCGGTCCTTGCCATCGACCTCGACCTGTCCGTCGCGGTCCTCGGCGGCCTTGCGCACGTACTCGAAGACGGTCTTGATCTCGGCAGGTTTCACAGGCTTGCCGGTGCCGTCGGGGTCCAGGTCGGGGTGGGCGGGGTATTGGTGGGCAAGCAGCTTGCCGGCGAGGTCGCGGGCGGCAGCGTCCAGGGGTGCACCGAGAGGAAGCCGCAGCTCGGGCACATCCTGCTGCGCGACCAGGTGGGTATCGAAGCCGAGGTCGACGACCCCTTCCTGCTTTTGTGCGAGCCCGTACGCCTGCCGCAGCGCCTGGCTGACGCGCTCGGTGAGGATGTTGCGCTGCGACTGCAGCATGCTCTTGGCGCGCGCCTTGTCGTCAGCGTTGAGGCTGCGTGCGAATTCGGAGTCGAAGCGGGCCTCGTCGGCGAGGGCCTTGTCGATGACGACGAGACGCTCGAAGTCACTGCGGGAGGCGTCGGTCAGGTGTGTGGGCAGCCAGGCCAGGGTGCGCGAGTCGCCGCCCGGCTTCTCCCGCAGGGCACGCAGCCGCTGCAGGTCGTCCATCGGACCGAACTCGCCCTCGTCGTACGGGAAATCGACGACGAGTCGCCAGGCGTCGTCCTGGCTGGGCCGCAAGGTCGCCTCGGACAGCGAGTCGACGTCGGCGACGTGGCCGAAGACCACCTCGATCTGTCGTTCGGTGCCCTTCCACACAAGGTCGAGCACGTCGTATGCGTCAAAGCCGCCCGGCCCGTCGCCAACCCCGAGCGCGTCCTTGAGGAGGCTGCGCATCTTGGCGCGCCGGTTGCCCAGATTGTTGTGGACCTGTGCGTTGGCGAGGACGGCGTCCAGGTCGACGCCGGTGAGCTCCAGTCGGACCACGGCGCCCGGCCCGGTGCCGGCGACCTTGATTTCGGGGAAGGTCGCCGCCCACTCCTTCACTTTCTGCTCGAGCCGGCCGACCTCGGTGCCCGCGATGCGGGTGGTGATGGAACCGTGGTTGAGGGCGTGCAGCCGAGCGAGAGTGAGGTCGGCGAGCGCGGGCACACTGGGCGCGAGCGCCGACAGCAAGAGGGTCTGCAGGAGCCGGCTGTCGCCGGTGAAGTCGCGGCACCGGGCCGCAAGCTGCGGGTCGCCCAGGCTCTCGGGAGAGCGTCGGTACGCCCCGACCTGATCCTCGGTGACCTGGTTGGTCTTCAGCAGGTACGGGCGCAGCTTGTCCCGGTACAGCTTGTCGGCAGCCTCGAAGTGGACGTTGGTCTCCCCGCTGAACGCCTTGTCGCCGCCGCCCGCGATCGCCGGATACAGATCGCCGAGCGGCACGAGCTGTCCGAGCCGCCAGTCATCACGGTGGTCGACGAGCAGCTGGCTCATCAGCTTCAGGCCGGTGCGGGAGCGCTGCAGCGCGGCAGAGATATGCACCAGGGTGTCCATGAACGCCGGCGGGAACGGGTACGTCCGCCGAAAAGCGTCCTCGTCCGCGCCGGTGGTGGACTTGTCGTGACCCAGCAGGGTGTCCCAGACGTCCGGGCCGAGCTTCTTGGCCTCGGCGAACGCCGCGTCCACCTTCGCCTCGGCCCCAGGCACGGGCTTGAGCAGGCGAGCCTGCGCGATCTGAGGAAGGTTGCGGTCCTCCAGGACGATCTCGTCGTAACGCCCGCCGTTGAGCTTCAAGGTGTCCTGCACTGCCGCCTCGGCGGCACCCGACATCTCCTCACCGACCAGCTCACGCAGATCGCGCTGACGGGCGATGAACGACACCACCGGGATGGCACGCCGCTCGTCACCGCCCTCCACGAAGTTCGTCACCTTGCTGGATTCCCTGCCCAGCACCTTCTGGTCGTGGATGAGAGTGGCCAGCCAAAGGATCAGCTCGTCCATGAACAGGATGAGCCCGTCGTAGCCCAGCGCCTTGGCGTGCGCCGCGATGACGCTGAGCCCCCTGTCGAGGGAGATGAAGCCGCTGGCGTCCTCGGAAGCATTGCGCGCGAAGGCGGGGAACAGCGTTCTTGTGAGGTCCTGCACGAGGCGGGCACGCAGTTCCCTCGGCGTGGAGGGATTGTCCAGATCGAGGCTCTTGGTGTTCTCGTGCTCCTCCACCGCGTCCATGGCCTCGTCGAGAAGGCTGCTGGTCCAGGTGAAAGAATCACCCCATTCGTCCTCCTGCCCACCGGCATCGGCGAGCTGTGCGATAACCCAGTCGTCGCCGTTACGGCGGCGCTGCTCGGCGAAGTCCTCGAAGATCCCGTCGGTCCGGTAGACCTGCGGCAGCGGGCAGTCCGGATGCAGCTTGCGTACGTGCTCCACGTACTTGCCGAGCACCCGCTGCTCCAAAGACTTGGAGCCGAGCATGTGGTACGGCACCAGCAGGAACTTACGGTCGCCCGCGTCCAGCCAGGAGTGCCGGGCCCGCACCGGATCGAGCTCGCTACGGTTCCGAGCGGCCTGGTTGCGCGAGAGCAGCGCGTAAAGCACCGCCATGAAGTGCGACTTACCGGAACCGAACGAACCGTGCAGATATGCCGCCTTCGACGAGTGACTGTCGAGCGCCGACTTGATCAGGTCCAGGGCCTCGTCGAAATTACCCAGCAGCCGGTCGGTGACGACGTAGTCCTTCAGGGCCGCCTCAGCCCCCTCGGGGGTGACCGCCTCGTTCAGCTTCAGCACGAAGTCAGAGGTGGACACCGACTCCGGGATGTCGATCAGCTCCCGCAGAAGCGGCCGGTCCTCGGGGCGAGTGTTGTTCCTGCTCATGAACGCCATGGTGTTTAAGCTCCTCGCCCTGATCAGTCGGACTCTGCGCCGGTGGCGGCGTCGGTGACGTTGTCCGTGACGGACATCTGGACGGCGGCCTTCGCGCCCGTTCGCTTCTTGGGCGCGGCTGCCTTCTTCGCGCTGCCGCGGGTGGCCGCGGCCGGGCGCCAGGCCCGCAGCGCGTCGTCGGTCAGCCCGAGCTCGCCCTGCTTCTGTTGCCGGAATGCAAGGATCTCGGCGGCCGGCGACGCCCCGAACTCCGGGTCGTACTCGCCATGCCACTGCTCCAGCCACGGCTGCAGCTCAAGCAGCCCGGCCAGGTACGGCACGAGGTCATCCTCACCGAGCCCGGCCTGCTGGATATGGGAGGCAAGCGCGAGGGCCTGCTCCAAGTGGTCCCAGCCGGCCCACCCATACAGGTCTGGTGACTGTGCGTTGGCCGTGCCGTACGACACGAACCGCTCCTTGGGTACATCGAGCTTGCCGCGCGCACGCCAGTAGCTCGGCTTCAGGAAGTCCGCCGCGGTGTACTTCGGCGGCACGGGCGTCCCCTTGCGGATCTGCCGCTTGGTGGGCTCGTCGGGAGCAGCGTCCGCCTCACGCTGCTTCTTCCAAACGTACTCCCAGTCGGCGCGCTTCTTGAGCCCGGACGGCTTGTACCGCAGCGCGGAGACGAACGGCACGTGCTCCTCGGACAGCAGCTCCCTTACGGTCTTCGCGAGGTCCTGCCGGGGCGCGTACAGCTCGGCGACGGACACGAAGTCCTCGTCGGCGGACAGGTTTTCGGCGAGACGGGCGAGGGTGATGACAGTGGGGTTGCCGCTGGCGTCGAACCAGTGCGCGCGGTCCTCAACTCGGTCGAGCAGCCAGGACTTCAGCGCCTTCTGCCGCATCGCGTCCCAGCCCTCGGTGGCCCAGCGCCGCTTGTACTCCGGCCGCTCCACCATGCCGATAGCGCGGTTCGACTCGATGACGTCGATCCGCCTCTGCACGAGCGCCTGGTAGTCGGCGGGCCAGTGCGCGGGGATCTCCGTGATTGGCGTCGAGCCGTGCCGCTTGAACCACTCGCCACTGGCCTCGCCAGCCGCGACCTGTCGCGCAAGGACGATCTCGAAAGCCCGCTCGCCGAGGGCGAGTTTGGGCACAGCCGAGAATTCAGGCAGGCGCAAATCCTCGGAGTGCAAGTCGTACAGGGAGTACACCTGCCAATCCAGCTCCTCCTGGAGAGCAATCATGCGGGCCCGGGTGGAGTTGTAGTGGGTTTGAGCTTCACGGAGGGCGGTAGCGGTGGGGACGCCCTCGCTGGCGAGGGCG
>NZ_MWIG01000470.1:0-35672 GCF_002156145.1 Streptomyces sp. NRRL B-24572
GGCGGCCCGGTCGCGCGCACCGTCCGGCTCGGGCTCCGGGGTCATCAGGCCGTCGAACTCGTCGGCCAGTTCCGGGTGGCGCTGGACGACGGAGTCCACGGAGGCGCCCGGGTCGAGCAGCGCGGACGGCAGGCCGATGTCTTCCACGACGGCGAGGCTCGCCGATTCCAGCGCGGCCTGCTCCTCCGGGTCGAAGAGCCGGGCGAGGAGCCGCCAGTAGAGGACCTGGCGCCGATTGTCGTCGGGGTCGGGCGAGAAGGTCGGGTCGGTCGCGTCGGTCATGAGCGCAGCAGCTTTCCGGCGCGTTCGCGCAGGACGGCGACCGTGTCGGTGGCCGCCTTCTCCGCGCGGACTCCGGCCTTGTCGGTGGTGCCGCCGGCCCACGCGCCCGCGTGGACGGCGACGGTCTTCTTCCGGACGGTCGTCTCGACGGCGAGCGGCTGGAGGAGGAACGCTCCGGCGTCCCAGCGCAGCAGGCCCAGGCAGGCGCCGGACGCGGCGATCGCCTCCGGGGTGAGCGGGCCGGCGGCCGGTACGCGGTCGGTGTCGACGGCCAGTCGGTGCCCCGCGACGGTGAACGTCAGCGGCCCGCCGTCCTCTCGCTCGGCCGCGTACCCCTCCAGGAGGACGGGCACGGCGATCCGGGCCGGGTGGCGGTCCAGCGGGGCGGTGAGCGGGTCGGTCGCGGTGGCGAGGACGACCCTGGCCGTGGCGAAGGGGTCGGCGGGCTCCCCCGCGCGGGCGTGCTCGTCGTCCCAGACGAGGTCGCCCTCGGCGGTGACGGGCATGGCGTCCAGTTCCACGGCGCGGCCCTCGCTCACGGCGGCGAGGAGCGACATGCGCGGCCGGAGCAGCTGCCAGAGCCCGGCGCCGACGACGGTGTCCGGCTTGGGTGCGGACACCGCGGCCCGGACCAGGCGCGGCCGCGTGCCGTCGGCCGGTTCGAACACCGCGTGGACCTGGGCCTGTACGGCGGTCGCGTGCTCCTGCACGTCGACGCCTAGGGGCAGCAGACGGCCGGTCGCGGTGGACACGGCGGGCGTGCGGGCGGCTCCGGGCAGGGTCAGCAGGAGGGCGCGCGACCACAGGTCGGCCCAGCGGCGCACCGGGACGCGCTCCAGGGTGGCCCCCGGGCAGGAGGCGGCGAGTTCGGCCGCGAAGCCGTCGAGGAGCGTCGCCTGCCGGCGGAGCGCGGGGTCCGGCAGCAGCGCGGAGACCACGGGCGCGGCGCCGCCGACGAGTTCGTGGTCGATGCCCTGCCAGCCCGCGCGGGCGAGGTCGCACAGCCAGGCGCGGGCCGCGGCGAGCACGTGGGCGGCGGGTTCCTCGCCGGTGGCGGCCTGCGCGGTCTCCTCGGCGGCCGGGCGGCCGGTGACGTCCCCGATGCGGGCCGTCAGGGCGTCGTGGACGGAGCCCATGAGCGCGGTGCGGGCGGCGGCGAGCGCGACGAGGTGGTCCTCGCCCGCGGTGCCGGCGGCGGTCTTGTCGGCGGCCTCGGCGACGAGGGCGGCGAGCGGCGTACCGGCGAGGGCGGCCGCGAGCGCGACGATCCCGTCGGTCTGCGCGGGCTGCGGGCGGAGCAGGCCGGCGACGAGTGCGTCGTCGAAGGCGTCCACGGCGGCCAGCGCCTCGTCGAGTCCGTCGACGGGGTCGTCGAGCAGGTCCGTACGCATCAGGCGACCGCCCTCGTCGGCGGGAACCACTGCATCTCGGGCAGCGGCGCGGTGACCGGCTCCCGTTCGAGGTAGGCGAGGTGCCTCAGGAACCGGCTGAACACCGGGGCGGCGGCCGAGCGGTCGCCCTGCGCGGGGCGCGTGGCGGTCATCGCCGAGACGAGCGCGTCGGCGTCGGGCGCCGCGTCGTGCGTGTCGGCCTTCAGATAGCGGGCGACGCGCTGCGCGCCGTACTGCACGACGGCCTCGGTGACGAGTGCGCGGATGTGGTTGCAGAACGAGCCGCGCGCGCCGCCGCAGGGGCGGTTGTTGTTGGTGCTGCACGCGAACGCGTACGTCCCGGCGGCGATCGAGGACACGTACACGCGCCCGATGTCGGAGCCGCTCGACACCACACCCTGCAGGCGCCCGTCGGCGAGCTCGACGAACGGTACCTTGGCAAGTTTCCGCGGCCGCGCGGGCGGTACCACCCGCGCCGCGCTCGACCTCTCCCAGACCGGCAACGCACTTCTCCCATGCACGTCAAAGGGGATGTTCACGCCGGAGCGGCGGAACATCGACAACGTATCCCCGCCCACTGACAACGCGTTCGGACGCCGTGGGACGGCAGGGGCGGCAGGGAGTGGCGCGCGGGGCCGGGCCGTGGGAAGGGCCCGGCCCCGGGTGTCCTAGTAGGGCTTCACGAGCACATGGGCGGCGCCGGGGACGCCGACCTCCAGGAGCGCGTCCTCCTCGGGGGTCGTCGGTGCGCCCATCTCCTGCTTGAGGACGGCCCGGGACATGGCCTGGACCCACAGGGCGCGGGGCCTGCGCCGCGCCTCCCAGGCCTCCAGGGCCTCGGGGACCGAGCCCGCCGTGTCCAGGGACTCGGCGAGGACGAGGGCGTCCTCGACGGCCATCGCCGCTCCCTGCGCGAGGTGCGGGGTGGAGGCGTGGGCGGCGTCGCCGGCCAGTACCACCCGGCCCACGTGCCACGGTTCCTCGACCGTCACCTGGGAGATGCGGGAGTACACGACGGCCTCCGGGCCGGTGACCGCGCCGAGTGCCTCGGCGACGGGGCCGGAGAACATCGCGAGCCGGGCGGCGAGTTCCTCGTGGGCGCGCTCCGGGTCCGGCCGGAAGTCCTCGGCCTCGGCGAACACGGCGCCCAGGTACATCAGTTCGTCGGTGATCGGGGTGAGCAGGGCCTTCGCCTCCCGGCCCGCCGTGGCCATGACCACGCCCTGGACGTCGGGCCGACGGGGCACGGTGACGCGCCAGTTGGCGAATCCGGTGTACACGGGCGCGTACCGGTCGCCGTAGAGGCGGGTGCGGAGCGGGGAGCCGATGCCGTCGAAGCCGACGAGCAGGTCCCAGCGGTCGGTGGAGCCGTCGGAGAGCGTGACGGTGACGCCCGTGCCGTCGTCGTCGAGTTCGGTGACGGTCACGCCGAAGCGGACCTTCGCGCCCGCGGCGAGGGCGGCGTCGCCGAGCACCTTGGCGAGGGCGGGCCGGGGAATGCCGTTGCTCGCGGGCACGTCGCCCATGCGCGGCTGGGGTATGCGCGGCTGGGGTATGCGCGCCAGCGTGTTCCCCGCCGGGTGTGTCGATGGCCCACCAGGAAGGCGGTGAAGATCGTCGCCGCTTCGACCGCCACCCACAGCACCCCCGGGTTCGCGGTCGCCACTGCCAGGCACATGGCGCCCAGGAACGCCTGGACCAGGGCGTTCAGGAGCGCCGTGCCCCGCGCGGAGGGGCGTTCCCCGGCCAGGTGGGACGGCAGGACGGCGCAGGCGATCAGGGCGACGGCGCCGACGACGAGCAGCATCCACGCCGTCAGCGCGTCGGCCCTCAGCAGTCCGCCGCACGCCGAGAGCGCCCCGCCGCGCGGCAGCGCCGAGGCGAGCAGTGCGCCGCAGACGAGCACCGTCAGCGGTGGGACGAGCCCCCACCGGGGGGAGGCGTGTCGGGTCGTCGCGTCGGCGTCCGGCGGAGGCGGAGCGTTTTCCGCCGGCCCCGCCCCGACCGGGAGGGGCACGGGGGCGCGGCACCGCCGAGGTCCGGCGTGCCCTGGCGTACGCGTACGCGTGGACACCGGCGACGGCGCAGCGGCTCCGCCGTGTTCCGCGTCACCGGGCCGGTCACCAGGGCCACGTCGGCATGGCGCGGGGAGGCCACGAGCCGGGCGCCGTACCGTTCCGCGTCGTACACCGGGTTGAAGGCGGCCGCGATCTCGATCCCGCACCCGTTGCAGGAGCCCGCGTCGACGCAGCGCACCTGGGCGGAGCCGCTCAGGCGACGCGCCTGCGGCAGGACTTCGCCCAGGGGCGCCGGGGGTGCCGGTTCGGCCACCCGCCCGGTCGTCCGGATCTTGCGCAACAGGCCCGTGAGTACCCTCCCGCAGTGGTCGCGAGGACCCTTCCGGGACGACCAACGGAGCTTTCCGCAAACGGAGTTACGGAACTTTCCTTGCACTTTGCACGCTTTGTCGAGTCTTTGTACGGGGGCTTGTCCGACGGCGCCCGTCAGTCGCGCGGTGCCGCTCCGGGCGTGGCGGCGCGAAGGTCGGCAAGGAGCTCGGCCTGGCCCGCGAGCACCCCGGAGAGGATCGACCTCGCCACCGCGAGCAGCTCGGCCACCTGGGGGTTGGTCAGCGAGTAGAAGACCCCCGACCCCTCACGGCGCGCGACGACCAGGTTCGAACGCCGCAGCACGGCGAGCTGCTGGGAGAGGTGCGCGGGCTCGACGCCGATCTCGGCCAGCATCTCCGAGACGCCGTGCTCCCGCACGCTGAGCAGCTCCAGGACACGGATGCGTACGGGATGCCCGAGCGTCTTGAAGAACTCCGCCTTCAACTGGTACAGCGGCGCGCTCATCGTGCGCACCGCCCGCCCGCGGAGGAGGCCGCCGCGGCCTCGCAGGACCGCCGCAGTGCCCGCACCGTACGTCGCTTCCACCCAGAACTCTTCTCCATGGGGACCATCCTCCCGCCTCCGCGGCGGCCCATGGTCACTTCCGGCGGGTGCTCGCGTCGCTCCGCGCGCCGGGCCACTCGTCGCTGCACCACTCCCGCTGCTCCCGGCCTCCGCCGTGGTGGACGGCGAGCGCCGCCTCCAGGTCGCAGTGGACCGGGATCTCCGGGTGGTCGCCGCTCGGGACGAGGGACCCGTCGGCGGGGATCGCGGCGAGTTCGAGGCGGCGCCCCTCGGCTGCGAGGCGGCGGGCGGCGTCCGTGACCGCCGGCTGCCCGCCGGCGGACCAGCCCCGCAGGGCGGTCAGGTCGAGGATGACCGGCCCGGTGCCACGGGCGAGGACCCACCCCACGGCGCCGCTGAACCGTCCGACCGCGTCGGCCCCCAGGAAGCCGGCCAGGGAGAGCACGCCCAGGTCGGGATGGGCGGTGTAGCGCCATTCGATGGTCATGTCGTCGCCTTCGTCTTCACAGGGGGAGGAGAGCTCGCGCCCGGGTTCACCGCGGCTCCACCGTGCCCAGGCGGTGTCCGGTCACGGTCTGCGGGGTGATGCGCAGCAGGGTGTCGTGCGGCCCGTACGCCCAGCCGGGGAGGGTGCGCAGGTAGTGCGCGGCCTCGACCGGGTCGCCGACCGGTTCGGCGGGGCCGGTCACGGTCACGGTCCAGCCGGTGCCGCCGGGCAGCCGGATGTCGTCCGCCTGGTACGTGAGGACGGGCCGGCCGGCGGCCACCTCCGCCTGCACGGGGGTACGGACGATCAGCCGGCCGTACTCGAGGACGTGCACGGCCGGGCGGACGACCGCCTGCTCCCGCCGGATGTGCACCAGTCGCCCGTGGGCGGCCCCTTCGAGGAGCCACAGGGCTTCGGCTCCGGAGACCTCGACCATGCGGCGGGCGGTCGGCATCGTCATCGTGCGGCCTCCCCCGCGACGGCGGGCCCGTGCTGCCCGGACGTGGTGGCGGGCAGTATCCCGGCGCCTCTCAGGTGGGCGCGGGCTCCGGCGATCGCCTCGGGTGTGGTCGCGTACTCCCGCCCCTCCAGGCGCAGCAGGTCGAGCGCCCCGACGGAGGCGAGGGCCTGCCGCTGGCCCGGGCGTATCCCCGAGGTCATCACCGCGATCCCCCGCCGGTTCAGCTTCTCGACGGCGTCCTTGAGGACGAGGGCTCCGGTGGCGTCGATCGTGGTGACGCGGGACATGCGCAGGATCACGACCCGGACGTCGGCGACCTCGGCCAGTTCGAGGAGGAAGCGGTGGGCGGCGGCGAAGAAGAGCGGGCCGTCGATCCGGTACGCCACGATGTGCTCGGCGAGCAGCGCCCGCTCCTCCTCGCCGTGCTCGCCGGGCAGGTCGGCGCGGAGGTCGACCTCGGCCAGGCGGGCCTGCTTCGCCACGGCGCGCAGGGCGAGGGCCCCGGCCACGACGAAGCCGATGATCACCGCGTAGACGAGGTCGAGCGCGAGGGTGGCGACGGCGGTGAGGACCAGGACGACGGCGTCGGAGCGGGTGGCCTTCGCCATGGCGCGCAGCGAGCCGACCTCGACCATGCGGATCGCGGTGGCGAGCAGGACGCCGGCGAGCGCGGCGAGCGGGATCTTCGAGACCAGGGGGGCGGCGGCGAAGACGATCACGGCGAGGACGGCGGCGTGGGTGAGGGCCGCGAGCCGGGAGGAGGCGCCGGTACGGACGTTCACCGCCGTACGGGCGATGGCGCCGGTGGCGGGGACGCCGCCGAACAGCGGCGCGGCCAGGTTCGCGAGCCCCTGCCCGAACAGCTCCCGGTCGGGGTCGTGTTTCTGGCCCACGGTCATCCCGTCGGCGACCTGTGCGGAGAGCAGCGACTCCAGGGCGGCGAGTGCCGCGACGGCCACGGCCGGGGTGATCAGGGAGCCCAGCGCGGACGGGTCGACGAAACCGAGGGAGGGGGCGGGGAGCCCGGCGGGCAGGTCGCCGATCGGTGCCGCCGCGTCGAGGTGGAAGAGTTGCGCGACGACCGTGGCGGCGATCACCGCCACGAGGGAGAACGGGACGGTGGGCCGCCACCGGGCGCCGGCCAGCATGAGGGCGGCGACGCCCAGGGCGAGCCCGAGGGCCGTCCAGTTCGGGGTCCGGACGAACTCCTGGACGGCGCGCCATGTCACCGCCAGGACCCGGTCGCCCTCGGGTTTGGGGACACCGAGGGCGTTCGGAACCTGCTGGAGGCCGATGACGAGTGCGATGCCCAGCGTGAAGCCCTCCACCACGGAGGCGGGGATGTAGGCCATGTACCTGCCGGCCCGGGCGAGGGCGAGCCCGATCACCATCACGCCGGCGATCAGTCCGACGGTGAGGACGCCGCCGGGGCCGTACCGCGCCACGATCGGGACGAGGACCACGGTCATGGCCCCGGTCGGCCCGGACACCTGGAGGTTCGAGCCGCCGAAGAGGGCGGCGAGCGCGCCCGCCACCACGGCGGTCGCGAGTCCGGCCTCGGCCCCGAGGCCGGAGGAGACGCCGAAGCCGAGCGCGAGCGGCAGTGCCACGATCGCGACGGTCAGCCCTGCCAGGAGGTCACGGCGCGGGCTGCGGGCCATGGCGGTGAAGTCGGCGCGTACGGGCAGGAGGGAGCGCACCCGGTGCAGGACCCTGTTCACCGCGCCGTGACCCCGGCCTCCCGGAGCTCCTCCAGGAGTTCGTTCTGGCCGGCCAGCATCTCGGTGAGGATGCGCCGCGCCGCCTGCATGAGGTCGGCGACGTCACCCCCGGCGAGCCGGTAGACCACCGTGGAGCCGTCGCGCGTCGAGGTCACGATCCCCGACCGGCGCAGCACCGCCAGCTGCTGCGAGAGCGCCGGCGGCTCGACCTCGATCGCCGCGAGCAGGTCCCGTACCGCCTTCGGGCCGTCCTGGAGGAGTTCGAGGACCCGGATGCGCACCGGGTGTCCCAGCATCCGGAAGAACTCGGCCTTGGCCTGGTACAGGGGAACCGACACGGTCGTGCACTCTCCTCATCGGCTCGCGTGGGCGAGGGGCGTCGACGGGCCGTCGAATCGATTGGACGCTGTGCCCGCGGCTACCTGCGGGCACAGCAAACCCATCATGTATTGAATTGCCAAATTATGCAATTCATGGAGAGCCGTGATCGGGGTCCTTCATGGCCGGTCAGGCCTTCTTGACCACGCTGGACTTGAGCTGCATGGGCCCGAAGCCGTCGACCTTGCAGTCGATGTCGTGGCCGTCGACGCCGTCCACGAGCCGGATGTTGCGGACCTTGGTGCCGGCCTTGATGCCGGAGGGGCTGCCCTTGACCTTGAGCGTCTTGACGACGGTGACGGTGTCGCCGTCGGCGAGGACGTTGCCGACGGAGTCCTTGATCACCTTTTCACCGGAGGCGGCGGCCTCGGCGGCGGTGTCGGACGCGGCAGGCCACTCATGGCCGCATTCGGGACAGACGAGCAGTGCGCCCATCTCGTAGGTGTAGGCGCTGGAGCACTGGGGACACGGCGGAAGGTTCTCGTTCATGTGACGATTTTAGGCCGGAGCGAACGGCGCCCCTCACACGCTCCCCCGGACCGCCTCGGCGGGCGGCCCCCGGAGCATCGCGATTCGATGGAGTCGGGGCGGGCAGGCGTCCACAGTCCCCGCCCGGCGGAGAACGGTCCCCCGCCCGGCGGAGGACCGGCCCCCGACCACCGGAGGAGGAGTACGCCATGCCGCACCGCTCCGTCCCGCACGCCCTTCCGCGCCCATGGCGCCGATGGAGGTGGTGGCAGCGATGGGGGCGGGACCCGGTGGTGGTGCAGACCCTGCGTTCCACCGCCGCGGCGACGCTCTCGTACGTCGTCGCCCTCCGGCTGAGTTCCGAGCCGGCGCCGCTGACCGCACCCCTCACCGCACTGCTCGTCGTCCAGGTGACGCTGTACTCGACGCTCACGACGAGCCTCCGGCGGGTGAACTCCGTCGTCGTGGGCGTGCTCATCGCCATCGCGTTCAGCGCGCTCGTCGGACTCAGCTGGTGGAGCCTCGCCCTGGTCATCCTGGCCTCGCTCGTCGTGGGCCGGTTCGTCCGGGTGGAGGAGTTCGTCCCCGAGGTGGCCATCAGCGCGATGCTGGTCCTCGGTGTCACACAGGTCGCCGACACCGCGTGGGACCGCGTCCTAGAGACCCTGATCGGCGCGGTCGTGGGACTGCTCTTCAACGTCGTGCTCGTCCCGCCGGTCTGGGTGGACACCGCCGGGGACTCGATCGTGGACCTGGCCCGGCGAATGCGCCGACTGCTCCTGGACATCGGCGAGGAACTCGCCGAAGCCCCCACCAGCGACACCTCCCCCGCTCCCGTGGAGCGGGCCGCGGCACGCCTGTACGAGGCGCGGCGCCTCGACAACGACGTCGCCGACGTCGACGCGGCCCTGCGGCAGGCGGAGGACAGCCTCCGACTGAACCCTCGGGTCAAGGAGGGGCTGCTGCACCGGATCGTGCTGCGCACCGGCCTCGACACCCTGGAGATCTCTGCGGTCGTGCTGCGCGTCCTGACCCGTTCCCTGACGGACCTCGCGAGGAAACGGCACGGGGCCCCGCTCGTACGCCCCGGGACGGGCCTCGCCCTGCGGGAGACGCTGCGGCACCTCGCGGACACCCTCGTGAGCTTCGCCGACCTCGTCACCTCGCATTCGAGCGCCAGAGCGGAGACGGCGGAGGACCGTCTCGGCGAGGAGCTCGCGGCCGCCCGCACCGCCCGCGACCGGGCCGCCGCGCTCCTCCAGGAGGAGGCGGCGCACGATCCGGAGCGCTGGCAGCTCTACGGCGCGCTGCTCGCCGAGATCGACCGGGTCCTCGACGAACTCGACCCGGATCACCGCGGCCGCCGCCTCATGGAGGAACTGGACAGCCACACGCGCGCGCGTGAGGAACGGCGCCGCCGCGTCACCTCCCTCGCGACCCGGGCGCGCCGTACGCCGTGACGGGGCGCAGGGCTCCCTCCGCCCGGAGCGCGTCCAGGGTCGGGTAGCCGTCGACCGCCAGGATGAGGTCGGTCTCGGCGAGGAGGGAGCGGAGGACGTGGACGATGCCGTCCTCGCCGCCGAGAGCGAGGCCGTACGCGTACGGGCGGCCGACGCCGACCGCCGTGGCGCCGAGGGCGAGGGCCTTCACGACGTCGGCGCCGGTGCGGACACCGGAGTCGAAGAGCACCGGCAGCCCCTCGGCCGCGGCGACCACCCCGGGGAGGGCGTCGAGGGCGGGCAGACCGCCGTTGGCCTGGCGTCCGCCGTGGTTGGAGCAGTAGACGCCGTCGACGCCGCCGTCCCTGGCGCGGCGGACGTCCTCGGGGTGGCAGATGCCCTTGAGGAGGATCGGCAGGTCGGTGAGGGAGCGCAGCCAGGCGAGGTCGTCCCAGACGAGCGGCTTGCCGAAGATCCCCGCCCACTCCGCGACGACGGCGCGCGGGTCCTCCTCGGGTGCCTTGGCGAGCCGCGCCCGGAAGACCGGGTCGGAGGTGTAGTTGGCCAGGCAGTGTCCGCGCAACTGCGGGAAGTTGGCGGTGGCGAGGTCGCGGGGGCGCCAGCCGGTCACCCAGGTGTCGAGGGTGACGACGATGCCCCGGAAGCCGGCCGTCTCGGCCCGGTGCACCAGGCTCTCCGCGAGGGCGCGGTCGGTGGGGGTGTAGAGCTGGAAGAAGCCGGGGGTGTCCCCGCACGCGGCGGCGACCTGTTCCATGGGATCCACGGTGAGCGTGGAGGCGATCATCGGCACGCCGGTGCGGGCGGCGGCACGGGCCGTCGCGAGGTCGCCGTGCCCGTCCTGGGCACACAGCCCGATCACGCCGACGGGCGCCATGAACAGCGGGGACGGCAGCCCGATGCCGAAGAGGTCGACGGACAGGTCTCGTTCGGCGGCGCCGACCATCATGCGCGGGACGAGCCCCCACTGCCGGAAGGCCGTGACGTTGGCCTCCTGGGTGTGCTCGTCGCCCGCGCCGCCGGCCACGTACGACCAGAGCGAGGGCGGGAGCGCCGCCCGCGCCCGCGTCTCCAGTTCGTCGAAGGTCATCGGCAGGGCGGGCGTGACGCCGAAGAGCCCGTCGAGGTAGATCTCGTTCTGGTAGTCGCCGTACTTCTGGGGCATGGGGGCGTCGTTCCTTCCGGTCCCTCGTCGGGGCGCTCGGCTCGCCCGCGGTGGTGCCCACCACCGTGCCCGTCACGCGCGCGCGTGGCCATGGAGCGGGGCCCAACAGTGGGACGCCGGTGTTTGTCGCCCCCGACAAGAACCGCGGTGGCGTACGGGAGTCAGCCGGCCGCTCCCCCGGCTCCGGCGGCCACCGCCTCCAGGTGGCGCAGTGCCCACCAGACCCGCATCGCGTCCTCGGACCGGCCGAGGTCGAGCCCGGTGACCCGCGTGAAGGTGCGCAGCCGGTACCGGAGCGTGTTCGGGTGGACGTACAGGGCGGCCGCCGCCGCTTCGGCGTTCGCGTCGGCCGTGAGGTAGGCGTCCACCGTACGGATCAGGGTCGCGCGGCGGCTTCCGCCCGTGTGGCCGAAGCAGCGGTCCACCAGCTGTTCGCCGGTGTCCGGGAGGGCGAGCACGGCGGCGTGCAGCGGAAGTTCGCCGTCGGTCACCGGGCGGCGGAGTCCGAAGGCGGCGGCGAGTTCACCGGCCCGGCGGGCCTGTCGGTACGACTCGTGCGCGCGGGCCACGGGCAGGGCGTGGCCGAGGCCGACCGGGACACGCAGGGAGGAGAGCCTGCCGGGCTCGGCCAGCCCGACGACGTGCCCCGACGCGGGTTCGACGAGCAGCGCGGCCGCGTGCTCGCGCAGCATGTCCGCGAGTCCGGGGGCGGAGACGGCATGGAAGGCGGGGTACTCCTTGGCCGGGTCGAGGCCGAGGAGCCGGGTGGCCGTCGGCAGCCACTCCGGCGGGAGTTCACCGCTCAGCAACCGGCGGAGCAGGAGCGCGCGTTGTTCCTCGCCGCCGCGCAGCCGCTCCGTCTCGCGCTGCCGGTGGCCGTCGATCACCGCCGCCGACACGTGGTCGCAGCAGAGCCAGAAGTCCCGGGTCAGCGCGAGGGCGACGGCGGACTCGCCGTACGCGCCGGCCGCCGCGTACAGGGCGTCGAAGGCGTGGCGGGAGGTGAGGCGGAAGGCCTCCAGGAGCGGTTCGAGGGGGACGCCCTGGTCGGCTCGGCGGGCGCCGAAGTCCGAGAACTCCACGCGCTCCCGGTCCGTGGGGGCACGGCTCTCCGCGAGTGCGGCGAGCGCCGTCTCCATGACAGCCAGGAGTTCCCGGACCGTCTCCTCCTCGTCCAGGCCCCGGTAGGCGGGCAGCTCGCCGACGGTGGCGGCGGCCGCGGCGGCCACCCGGTCGAGCCGCAGCCCGGCCAGGAGCTCGGTCCGCGCCTTCGAGGAGCTCGTCGCGGACCCCCCGGAGAAGCCGCTCATGTCCGTCTACTGCGCGGCCGGGGACCACACGCCGAACCACTGCTCGGCGCCGTACTCCTCGAACCGCTCCACCTCGGTGAACCCGAGCTTCGCCGCGAGGCGCATCGCGCGGTCGTTGGCGGTCTGGGTGGAGAGCACCACCGGCTCGCCGGGGTGCACGCCGGTGAACCAGTCGAGTGCCGCCGCGCACGCCTCGGCGGCGTACCCGCATCCCCACGCCTGAGGCAGGAACAGGTAGCCGAGCTCGGCCTCACCGCCCTCCGGACGGACGTGCCCCTTGCGCTCCGCGTCGCGTCGATCGAGCGTGACCATGCCGATCATCGTCCCGTCGAGCTCGACCACGAAGAGGCGGGGGCGCCGCCCTGGCACCTCGGGCATCCCGCGCTCGACCTCATCGCGCGGTCGGGCGCCCCCGACGTAGGTGCCCACCTCGGGCGAGGCGAACAGTTCAACGAAGGCGGCGCGGTCCCGGGCCTCGGATTCGCGCAGCACGAGCCGTTCGGTCTTCATCGGGGCGGGCGGCCAGGCGGCGGTTCCGAGTTCGGTCATGGCGGGCAACCTACCTTGCCCACGGCGCCGGAGGAGGCGTTTCCCCGGGCGATGATCACGATCTCGTCCTCCGGATGCCAGTGACGGACGTGGGCCTTCGGCGGGTTGATGCGCAGGCCGCCGTCGGGGGCGGCCGTGGCGCGGGTGTGGGAGCGGTAGCCGATGGCGCAGGCGCCCTGGCGGGCCGCCGACACGGCGACGGAGGCGAAGGAGGCGGTGCGTCCGGTCCTGACGTAGTGGGACGCCGGGTGGAGGTGGAGGGTGTTGCCGTCCGGGGCGAGGAGTTCCTCGAACACGGCGGTGAGGTGGGGGTTCTGGGAGATCTGGGTCATCAGGAGTCCGATGAGCCTGCCGCTGACGACGAAGTCGGCGCCGGGGGCCGGCGGTGCGATGAGCCGGTTGCGGTCGTCGGTCATCTCGGTGACGACGGGCACGCGCCGGCCGCTGTCCTGTTGTCGGGCCCGCAGGTGGAGGAGGGTGACGAGCGTCCGGTCGTCCGGATCGGCGCGGCCCGGCCGGCGGTCGGGGCCGAGCACGATCACGGCGTCGTACCGGGCGAGGTCGAGGGCGTCCGTGGTCCCGCGCAGTGTGGGGTCGCCGGGCCGGTGGAGCACCGTCAGGTGCGCGCCGACGGCTTCGGTGACGGCCCGGATGCCGGTGAGGGTGGCGGCGCGCGGCTCGGCCACGACGTCGAGGGCCGAACCGGGCGGTGCGTGTCGCGCCAACTGGGCGGCGATCCGGGGTGCCCGGCGGTTCCAGCCGAGGAGGAGGACGCGTTCGGGGCGCCCGGGAGGTTCGGGTGGCGCGTGCGTGAGGGCCGTCGGGTCGTGGGGCGCGGGGGTGGCGGAGAGTCGGGTCGACCGTTCGTCCTCGGCGATCACGAGGAGGGTGTCGTCGGCGCGGATCCGGGTGGTGCGGGGCGGGTTGAGCGTGACGGTGCCGTCGCCGTGGACGAGGCCGACGGCGGTCGACACCGGGCAGGCGCGGGCGGCCTCGTCGAAGGTGCGGCCCGGTAACCCCGGTTCCCGGACGGTGTGGAACTCGTGTCCGGCGAAGTCGAGGAGTTCCTGGTGGACGAGGGAGAGTCCGGGCTGCCGTACGCAGTCGACGAGGAGGCGGGCCGCGAGGTCGTCCATGTCGAGGACGGTGGCCCGGGGCCCGCCGGCCAGCCGGGCGGCGCTGAGGTGGCGGTCGTCTCGTACGGCGGCGACGACGCGTACGGGATCGGCCTCCCCCACGGCCGCCGAGAGGGACAGCAGGGTCTTGACGACCTCGGCGTCGTCGCAGGGGTGGTCGCGGGGCAGGACGAGGACGCAGTCCGCGGTCGCCGGGCTCACGCGCGCGAGTGCGACCGGGTCGGTGGGGCGGCCGCTGCGGCAGACGAGCCTGGTGCGGCCCGTGGGGCCGACGGTGGCGCGGAGGTCCTCCTCCATGGCGGGTTTGTCGCGGTCGGCGAGGACGGCGACGACCCGGCGGCGGTCGGTGCGGGCGGCGACGAGTTCGGAGACGACGGTGGGGATCTGTTCGGACCAGCCGAGGACGACGGTGTGTCCGCTCTCCAGGATCCTGGCGTGGCCCCGGTTGAGGGCGATGAGGCGGTCGGTGAGGCCGGTGGTGATGAGGCTGACCAGGGTGGAGACGTAGAAGAGCGCGATGAGGGCGAGGAGTACGGACAGGGCGACGCGCAGCGGCGGTCCGACCTCGCCGCCCAGGCGCATGGTCTGCCCGGTGTTGCGCCACACGGCCGCGATCCTGGCGCCGAGGGAGGCGGGGGTGTGTTGGTCGGTCCAGGCGAGGACGGTGCTGACGGGGACGACGAGCGCCAGACAGACGAGGGCCAGCCAGCCGCAGAGCGCGGCGGTGCCACGGGTGAGGGTGGTGTCGAACCAGTAGCGGAAGCGTTCCTCGGCGGAGTGGGTCCGATGTGTGGCCCGGTTGTCGGTGGCCGGGGTTTCCCCGGCCCGGCCGGGAGCGGACCTCCGTGCGGCGCCCCGCTGCCCGGGAACGACCTTTTTGTCTTCTTTTCGCACGTCAGCAGAGTGCCGCCCCGGCCTCGGCGACGGGGCGGCGTCGGGGCATATTCACCCCTTCGTGATCGTCAGGCGTACGGGTCGAAGGGGATGCCGGCCGGCTTGGCCTTGGCGAGGTGGGCGGCGAAGTTCCCGTCCTTGAGGCCGAAGACCGCACTGCCGAAGTCGGCCTGGCTGAG
This sequence comes from Streptomyces sp. NRRL B-24572, assembly GCF_002156145.1. Classification (NCBI taxonomy): domain Bacteria; kingdom Bacillati; phylum Actinomycetota; class Actinomycetes; order Kitasatosporales; family Streptomycetaceae; genus Streptomyces; species Streptomyces sp. NRRL B-24572. Next base: position 14,793 of record NZ_MWIG01000470.1, read on the forward strand.
CTTCTCGCGGATGCCCGCGGGGTAGCCGTTCCAGCCGACGAGACCGGGGAACTGCCAGGTGTGCTGGTGGTTCTCGGGCGGTTCGTCGTTGGAGTTCGCCGGGCGGAAGCAGTGGGTGCCGATGCCGTCCTTGTGGTAGACGACCTTCGGGTGGGTGCCGTCCCAGCGGATCCGGTCGCGGCCGTAGATGTTGAAGTTCCCGTGGGCGGAGGTGGAGACGTACTGGGCCTGGTCGTTCTGCACCCAGACCACGACGTGTTCCCAGTCGTGGCGGTGTCCGCCGAGGCTGCTGCCGACGACCGCCTGGTCCTTCTCGAAGTAGAGGCCGTAGATGATCGCGCACCAGCCGTTGTTGCACTTCGCGCGCGCGTACCCGTTGGTGTTGGTGAGGTCCGAGGCGTCGTGGCACTGGCCGTTGAGGGCGCCGGACGGGTTGAGGCCGCCGTTGAGGGTCCCGTCGGGGCCGATCGCGGGGGTGGGGTAGCAGCCGTCCGTGTCGTAGTCGTACGCCGGCTGGAAGGTCTGCTCCAGGCCGTCGGCGTCGGCGGGCAGGGCGGTGGGCGGCGCGGCGAGCGCGCTGCCCGGCAGGGCGATGAGCAGCGCGAGGGCGCCGGCGAGGGCGAGCGCGCCCCTGGTGGCGTACGCCTGTGTCTTCACGGTGTCCCCCCGGGTCGGTTGGCGTGGACCGATCGCATCTTGGCATGCTCACGCCATGCGCGCGAGGGTGCCCGCGCACGCGCTCACCGCAGCGCGGTCTCCACCAGTCGGCGGATCTCCTCGGCGGGTACGGTTCCGCCGTTGACGAGGCGGTCGAAGACCAGGCCGTCCACGCAGGTGAGCAGGGTGATCGTGCGCGCGCGGGCGTCCGCGAGGCCCCGGGCGGCGAGGAAGCCCTCGACGGACCGCCGGGCCGCGTTGTCGCGCGGTACGAGGATCTCCCGCAGCTCGGGGTGGTGCACGCTCTCCAGGGCGCACGCGTAGCGCGCGAGGGAGCGGCGGCGGCCTTCGCCGGTGAGCCGGAGTGCGGTGAACGCGGTGAGCCCGGCGACGAGTTCCTCGGCGTCGCGCGGGGCGCCGGCCCGCTGCCCGGCCTCCTCGATCTCGGCCTGGTCGCGCTCGACGAGGCGGAGCACGAGCGCGGTCAGGAGCGACCGGCGGGTGCGGTGGTACGCGGACGTGGTGCCGGGCGGCAGACCGGCGGCCCGGTCGATCGCGCGGTGGGTGAGCCCGCGCATGCCGTGCTCGGCGAGCACCTCGATGGCGGTGTCGGCGAGGAGGGCGCGTCGGGCGGAGGCGGAGGCGGTGGCGGGCATCCCCCCTTTCTACACCTGTAGAGGGGAGGAGTACGGTTCTTCTACAGCTGTAGAAGAACCGTACAGAGGGGTGCCTGACATGGGCGGCGGGAACGCGGTGGTGGTCGGTGGCGGGATCGGTGGCCTGGCGGCGGCGACCGGTCTGCGGCGGGTCGGCTGGGAGGTGACCGTCCTCGAACGTTCCGCCGCCCTCGACGACGCCGGCGCGGGCATCTCCCTCCACGCCAACGGCATCCGCGCCCTGGACGCCCTGGGTGTCGGCGGGGCGGTACGCGAGGCGGCCCGGCCCCAGTACACCGGCGGCACCCGCGTCCCGGGCGGCGGCTGGCTGGCCCGGATGGACGGGGCCGCCCTGGAGCGGGCACTCGGCACTCCGATCGTCGGGATCCCGCGCGCCGCCCTGCACCGCTCGCTGCGCGCGGCGCTGCCCGCCGACCGCCTGGTCGTCGGGGCGGAGGTGACGTCCCTGGACCTGACCGTTCCGGACCGGGTGGGGGTGGTCACCGGGGACGGCGTACGGGAGGCGGATCTGGTGGTGGCCGCCGACGGCGTGAACAGCGCGCTCCGCACCTTGCTGTTCCCCGGCCACCCGGGTCCGGCGTACAGCGGGTCCACCGTCCTCCGCGCCATCACCGACTCCCCCGTGCCGCTGGCGTCCGACTTCGAGCTGTCCTGGGGGCGGGGCGCCGAGTTCGGGCACATCGCCTTCGCCGACGGGCGGGCCGAGTGGCACGCCGTGCTCAACTCCCCGCCGGGCGTACGACATCCGGACCCCCTGGCCGTGCTGCGCCGCCGGTTCCGGGACTGGCACGAGCCGATCCCGGCCCTCCTCGCGGCGACCCGCCCCGAGGCCGTGCTGCACCACGACATCCACGAACTGGCCACTCCCCTGCCGTCCTTCGCCGTCGGCCGGGTCGCCCTGCTCGGCGACGCGGCCCACGCCATGACGCCGAACCTCGGCCAGGGCGCCTGCCAGGCCCTCGAGGACGCGGTGTCACTGGCCGCCGCGCTCGCCGGCGGATCCGGAGAGGGCGCATCCGCCGGCGCGTCCGGCATCGAGTCGGCGCTCGCCCGGTACGACGCCGAGCGGCGACCGCGCAGCCAGGCCGTCGCCCGCGCCGCCCGCCAGGCCGGCCGGATGGGCCAGCAGCTCTCGCATCCCGTCGCCGTCTCCGTACGGAACACGGCCCTGCGGGCGGCGCCGGACCGCGCGACCCTGCGCGCCATCCTGCGGCACGCCGACTGGACGCCGCCGCGCCTGGCTCCGCAAAACCATTAGACGATACGTATCGTCTCGCCTAGGGTGGTCGTCATGACCACCGCTTCCGCCTCACCCGCGCACATCGCCATGTTCTCCATCGCCGCCCACGGCCACGTGAACCCGAGCCTGGAGGTCATCCGCGAACTCGTCGTCCGGGGCCACCGCGTCAGCTACGCCGTCCCCGCGTCCTTCGCCGAGAAGGTCGCGGAGACCGGCGCGACGCCCGTCGTCTACACCTCCACGCTGCCGACCGACGACGACCCGGACGCCTGGGGCACCGAACTGATCGACAACCTCGAGCCGTTCCTCGCCGACGCGACGCAGGCGCTGCCGCAGCTCGCCGAGGCCTTCGACGGGGACCGGCCGGACCTCGTGCTCCACGACATCGCCTCCTATCCGGCCCCCGTCCTCGCCCACACCTGGGGCGTGCCCGCCGTCTCGCTGTGGCCGAACCTGGTGCCGTGGGAGGGGTACGAGGAAGAGGTCGCCGAGCCGATGTTCGCCGAGCTCAAGGCCTCGCCGCGCGGCAAGGCCTACTACGCGCGCTTCGAGGAGTGGCTCGGCGCGCACGGGATCGACACCCACCCGGACAACTTCGTCGCCCGCCCGCGCCGCGCGATCGTCCTGATCCCCCGGGCCCTCCAGCCGCGGGCCGACCGGGTCGACGAATCCGTCTACACCTTCGTCGGCGCCTGCCAGGGCTCCCGCGCCGAACAGGGCGAGTGGCAGCGGCCGGCGGGGGCGGAGAGGGTGGTCCTGGTCTCGCTCGGCTCCGCCTTCACCAAGCAGCCCGGCTTCTACCGGGACTGCGTCGAGGCCTTCGCCGGCCTCCCGGGCTGGCACGTCGTCCTGCAGATCGGCGCATTCGTCGACCCCGCGGAGCTCGGCGAGCTGCCGCCGAACGTCGAAGTGCACTCCTGGGTGCCCCAGTTGGCGATCCTGCGGCAGGCCGACGCGTTCGTCACCCACGCGGGCGCGGGCGGCAGCCAGGAGGGGCTCGCCACCGCCACGCCCATGGTCGCCGTGCCGCAGGCCGTCGACCAGTTCGGGAACGCCGACATGCTCAAGGCCCTGGGCGTGGCCCGGCATCTGCCCATGGCGGAGGTCACCCCCGAACGGCTTCGGGCAGCCGTGCTCGCGCTGGTCGACGACCCCGAAGTGGCGCGCCGCGCACGGGAGATCCAGGAGTCGATGGCCCGCGAGGGCGGGACGCTCCGCGCCGCCGATCTGATCGAGGCGGAGCTCGCCGACACCCCGAGCACGTAGGGTCGGTTCATGTCCAAGACCGAGATCGACCAGGTGACCGCCGAGTTCTACGGCGCGTTCGACAACCGGGGCGGCAAGGCCGCCGATGTGGACCGGATCCGGCGGCTCGTCCTGCCCCAGGGCGTCATCGTCTGCACCGCGCCCACGTTCACCGCGTACTCCGTGGAGGAGTTCATCGCCCCGCGCGAGCGGCTGCTCTCCGACGGGCGGCTCGTCGAGTTCTCCGAGTGGGAGACCTCCGAGGAGACGCGGATCGAGGGCGACATCGCCTCGCGGTTCGGCACCTACCGCAAGTCCGGGGTCTTCGACGGGAAGCCGTACGGGGGCGAGGGCACCAAGACCATCCAGTTCGTCCGGACGCCGGACGGCTGGCGGATCGCGGCCCTCTCCTGGTTCGACAACCCCTGACCGGGACGGCGGCCCGCCGCCCGACGGCTCACGACGGCAGAGTACGGAGTACGCACGGCGGTTGAGTACGGATGCTCATGTCCGCGCCGCGGGGTGCCCGGACGATGGTTCCGTCACCGTTCCGCCTCGCAGCCAGGGGGCCTCCCGTGCTCAGCCGCATCGCCGCCCATGTCGTCCCGTTCTTCGGGCGGCTGACCGTCACCTCGGACCCCGGGGCCCGTGTCGAGCCGGGCAGCATCCTCGTCGTGAACCACACGTCGCTCGCCGATCCGGCGCTCGTGCTCGCCGCGCTCCGCAGGCGACTGGCCGTCGAGCCGGTCCTCCTGGCCACCGCGGGGCTCTGGCGGGTCCCCGTTCTCGGCCGGGCGCTGACCCGCGAGGGCCACGTCCCCGTCCACCGCAACTCGGCGCACGCGGCGGCGGCCCTGGACCACGCGGCGGTGGCGCTCGCCTCGGGGCGGCACGTGATGCTGTACGCGGAGGGGCGCATCCCGCCGCGCCGGGACGCCGCCGAGAACCCGCCGGAGACGTTCCGCACCGGCCTCGCGCGGCTCGCGCGGGCGACGGGGGCGCCGGTCGTGCCGATCGGCCAGGCCGGGGCCCGGCGGATCACCTCGGGCGGGCGGGTGAAGCAGCTCGCCGGAGTGCTCACCGCACCCGTGCGCCGGCCGTGCCTGCACGTCCACATCGGAACGCCGCTGCGGCTGCCCGAGGACGTGGCCGCCGCGACGGAGCTCGCGCACGGGGCCGTGACCGAGGCCTGGCGGACGGCGGCCGGCGCCCTGGGCGAACCGGCGGCGTTCGGCGAGGGGACTCCGCGCCGGGCGCGGTAGGCCTCCGTCAGACGGGATCCTCCTCGACCCGCTCGTTCACGTCCGCGTCCGCCAGCCAGAACAGCAGCGGGGAGAGCACGAGTTCGAGGGCGGCGAGCGCCAGCTGGAACCAGTGCGGCCGCCCTTCGACGGCGAGGGAGAGCAGCCTTCCGAGCGCTCCCAGCAGGAACACGGCGGTCAGCCCGCGCACGGCCGCCGCCGGGATCGGTGACTGCCTCGCCGCCCAGAGCCAGGCGAGACCGTAGCCGGCGAAGATCGCGCCGAAGAACCTGCCCAGGCTGTCGATCGTCGGGCCGGCCGACGCGGCTCCCGGGATCGAGGCGTTGCCGAGCAGGACGTGGAGCAGTCCGATCGCCACGCAGGCGTACCCCATGGCCAGGGCGAGCCCCCGCAGTGCCTTGGCTCTGGTCATGTCCGCGACCCCCATTCAGTAGACATGCATCTAGTAGCGGTTCACGCGCCAGCGTACGACCGCTTACTGGACACATGTCAAGTAGTATGGCGGTGTGCCTCCCCGCAGACGTCTCAGCCCCGCCGAACGCCGCGCCCAGCTCCTGGACGTCGCCGCCCGCCTCTTCGCGGCGCTGCCGTACGACGAGGTGCTGATGGAGGAGGTCGCCGAGCGGGCGGGGGTCTCCCGCGCGCTGCTCTACCAGCACTTCCCCAACAAGCGCGATCTCTTCGCCGCGCTCTACCGGGAGGTCTCCGAGCAACTGCTCGCGCAGACGCGGCTCGACCCCGCCGACACCCTGGTCGAGCAGCTGACGCAGGGCCTCGACGCGCACATCGGGTACTTCGCGGAGAACCGCAACACCGTGCTCGCGGCGAACCGCGTCCTGGCCGGCGACCGCCTCGTCCAGACGATCATCACCGGTGAACTCGACGCCCTGCGCGAGCGTCTGCTCGGGGTGCTGCCGCTCGCCGACGACACGACCCGGGAGGCCGTGTCGGGGGTCCTCAAGAGCTGGATGGTCTTCGTGCAGGTGCTGTGCGTGGACTGGCTGACCCACGAGACCTGTACGCGCACCGAACTGCGCGACGTGTGCGTCGGTGCGGTGGTGGGCGCCCTCCGGCCCCTCCTCGACGAGGACCCGGCCCCCGACTGGCCCCGCTGACCGCGGGGCGACCGGGCGGCCGGGCAGCCCGGCGACCGGGTCAGAAGACCGACAGGCCCGTGATGGTCGTGAAGCGGTCGAGGGCGGCCACGCCCGCCACCGAGTTGCCCCGGCTGTCCAGGCCCGGACTCCACACGCACAGGGTGCAGCGGCCCGGGACGACGGCGACGACCGCTCCGCCGACGCCGCTCTTGCCGGGGAGCCCGACGCGGTAGGCGAAGTCACCGGCCGCGTCGTACGTGCCGCAGGTGAGCATGACGGCGTTGACCTGCTTGGCCTGACTGCGGGTCAGCAGACGGCTGCCGTCGGCGCGGAGCCCGTGCCGGGCCAGGAAGCCCGTGGCGAGGGCCAGGTCGGCGCAGGAGGCCTCCAGGGAGCACTGCCGGAAGTACTCGCGCAGCAGCTCGGGGACGGGGCCCGTGATGTTGCCGTAGGAGGCCATGAAGTGGGCGAGGGCCGCGTTGCGGTCGCCGTGGGTCGCCTCGGAGGCGGCGACGCCGTCGTCGAAGGAGAGGTCCGGGTTGCCGCTCTCTGCGCGCAGGAAGTCGAGCAGCCTCCCGGAGGCGTCGCCGGTCAGGTGGTGCAGCCGGTCGGTGACGACGAGGGCGCCGGCGTTGATGAAGGGGTTGCGCGGGATGCCGTGTTCGTACTCCAGCTGCACGAGGGAGTTGAACGGGTCGCCGGAGGGTTCCCGGCCGACGTGGGACCAGAGCGCCTCGCCCTCTTCGGCGAGGGCGAGCGCGAGGGTGAAGACCTTGGTGACGGACTGCGTGGAGAACGGACGCCGCCAGTCCCCCACTCCGTAGACCGTGCCGTCGAGTTCCGCCACGGCCATGCCGAAGTCGCGCGGGTCGCCCGCCGCGAGGGCCGGGATGTAGTCGGCCGGGGTGCCCCGGTCGGTGAGTTCGGCGAGCTCCTCGGCGATGCGGTCCAGGACGGGCTGGAACTGGAAGGTGGTGCTGGTGGTCACGCGCCACCCCGTGACGCCAGGCCGAGGTCACCGCCGGCCGGGACGGCGAAGTAGCGGGCGACGTCGGCCTCCGTGACCTCGGCGAGGGTGGCCGGGGTCCAGTGGGGGTCGCGGTCCTTGTCGACGACCTGGGCGCGGATGCCCTCGACGAGGTCGGGGGTGGTCAGGGCGGCGCAGGAGGCGCGGTACTCCAGGTCGAGGACCTCCTCCAGGGTGGCGAGGGCGCGGGAGCGGCGGAGGGTGGCCAGGGTCGCCTTGAGGGCGGACGGGGACCGGCCGAGCAGGGTCTCGGCGGTCTCCTTGGCGGCGGGCACGCCGGTGTCGAAGAGGCGCTCGACGATCTCCTCGACGGTCGGGGCGGAGTAGCAGGCGTCGATCCACTCGCGCTGCTCGGCGAGGACGCCGGCGGGCGGCGTGGCGGCGTGGCGGGCGAGGGCCTCCTCGGCCGGCAGGTCCGTCAGGTCACGCGCCAGGGCGGGGAGTTCGGCGGAGGCCACGAAGGCGTCGGCGAGGCCCGTGAGGATCGCGTCGGCGGCGCCGACGGGGGTGCCGGTGAGGGCGAGGTGGGTGCCGAGCTCGCCGGGGGCGCGACCGAGGAGATACGTTCCGCCGATGTCGGGGACGAAGCCGATGCCGGTCTCGGGCATGGCGACCCGGGAGCGTTCGGTGACGACGCGGACGGAGCCGTGCGCGGAGACGCCGACGCCGCCGCCCATCACGATGCCGTCCATGAGGGCGACGTAGGACTTCGGGTAGCGGGAGATACGGGCGTTGAGCCGGTACTCGTCCCGCCAGAAGGCCGCGGTGGCGGAGCCTCCGGCGCGGGCGTCCTCGTGGATGGCGCGGATGTCGCCGCCGGCACACAGGCCTCGCTCCCCGGCGCCCTCGATGACGACGGTGGTGACGGCCGGATCGTGCTCCCAGGCGGTGAGGGCGTCGTCGACGGCGAGGACCATGGCGTGGGTGAGGGCGTTGATGGCGCGGGGCCGGTCCAGGGTGATGAACCCGGCGCGGCCCTCCGTCCGGAGGAGCACGTCGGAAGTTCCGGTCGCCACGATCACTGGGTCCCTTCGGGTGGCACGGCACTGTGTCCCGGCCACCGTACCGGGACGCGTCGCACCCTCCGGAAACGGGGTGGAGGGGCGGGAAGGACTCATCCGCTTCTCGCGGATCCTGATTGCACGGTGCGCGGTCCGGTGACGGCCACTACTCCGCGTCCTCACACCGAGTCCTTCCCGTCACCTCCATGGAACCACCGGTGGGACGGGGACGCGAGCGCCGGTCAGCCGCAGGTGAGGGTGAAGCGGTGGTGTTCCGTGGTGATCTCGCCGGGGTCGGGCTCTCCGTTGCCGTTGGCGTCGGTGAAGACGGCGTCGTAGGTCTCCTGGATGGAGAGGGTGCCGATCGGGGTGCCGTCGGGGGCGTGGATGGTGCGCTCGTCCTGGGATTCCATCTTGGCGACGGTGACGCGGCCGGGGTCGGTGAAGACGGCCCTGATCCGTTCCTCGTCGACGCCGCTGGCCACGTAGCGGCCGTCGGGGAAGGTCATGCGGAAGTCGAAGTAGTTGGTGCCCTTGAGCACCATGGCGCCAGCGGTGCGCACGAATCGGCCGACGGAGTGTTCGGTGACGGTGGCGGTGCCGAGGAGGTCGGCGGGGAGGCAGCCTTCGAGGGGTGCGGTGAAGGTGTCGGTCCGGGTGAGGTCGAAGTCGTCCACGAGGACGGTGCCGGTGTCGATGTCGCCGGGCGCGGCGGCGGCCGGGGCGGCGGCGAGGAGGGCCGTCAGGAGGGTGAGGGCGGTGGCGCCGGTCCTGCGGCGGATGGTCGGGTTCGTGCGCATCGCGCGTACCTCGCTCTTCACAGGGTGTGTCCACGAGGTAACCACGGGTCGCCGAAGCGCGCAGCCCCGCTCCGGTCGACGGAGCGGGGCCGCGTGCGAGGGTCAGGCCGGCAGCAGGTCCTGCGGGATGCGCACCTGCCGGGGGGCGGAGAGGCGCAGTTCGATGATGTCCCGGACCGTGGGCCATTCCTCGTCGAGGATCGAGTAGAAGGCCGTGTCGCGGACGGCGCCGTCGAGGCCACGGGAGTGGGCGCGACGGATGCCTTCGCAGGTCGCTCCGAGGCGCTCGATGGCGATTCTGGAGCGGGTGTTGCGGGCGTCGGCGCGCATCGTGATGCGACGGACGCCCCAGGCCTCGAAGGCGTGCCGGAGCATGAGGTACTTGGCCTCGGTGTTGATGCCCGTGCCCCGGGCGTCGCCCGCGATCCAGGTGTTCCCGATCTCGGCGGCGTCCGGGACGGCGGTCAGCGGATCGCCGTGGGGCATGCCGGGGACGGGCGGCCAGATCAGCGGGCCCCGCCAGTAGTCGAGTTCGAGGAAGCGGGTCGAGCCGATGACTCGTTCGTCGGCCGTACTGACCAGGGCGAAGGGCAGGCAACGGCCTGCCGCCTGATCGGCGAGGGCACGGGCGATGTAGTCGAGGGCCGATTCGAGGCCGTCGGGTACGGGGGTGAAGGCGTAGGCCGATCGGTCCGCCCCGCCGGCCCGGGCGAGGGCTTCGGCGTGCCGCATCGCCAGCGGCTCCAGGCGCACGGAGCGCCCGGTCAGGAGAACAGGTACTGGCACGGAACCTCGGGTCTTTCACGGGCAGGGACGACTCCCGCCGCGGAGAGGCCGCGGCGGCAGCAGGAGGGGGTTCTCGTCCGGTGTTGAAGGTGTCGTGAGAACGACAAATGAGCAGGTAAAACGGTTCGCCACCGGATGCGAGGAGGATCAGTATGCAGCCACAACCGCTCCGAGAACAGAACCCCGGGAGAACCTGCGTCCACGCGAGGGTGAAGCCTGCCGTGCGACCGGTTCGAGCGGTCTCACGGGCCGGACGGGGCCGCCCGCCAGTCGGACGGCCCGTCGGTTCAGACGCAGGTGGGATGGCCCCAGCCGTCCGCGTTCTTCGCGATGGTCTCGCCCTTGTCGTAGGCACGACCACAGCGGCAGCGGCCGGGGAATTTCGCGTTCAGGGTGCCGCCGGACGGGCGAGTCCTGCGGGTGGAACCCCCGCCGGCGCTCGCGGAGCCCGTACGGGGCGCAGAGGAGCGCGGCCGGGGCGTGGAGGCGCGTGTGGCGGGCTCGGCCGGGGGCAGCTCGGCGCCGCCCTCGGAGGCCAGGGGCTCCTGCGTACGGGCGGAGTGGCTGGCCGCGCGGTCGGCGGCGTCGTTGAGGGGGTCGCCGTCGACCTGGTGCGCGGGGACGTACACGAAGTCGACGTCCCGGCCGGTGAGCAGCGCGTCGATCCGGACGACCAGGTCCTTGTTGGCGACGGGGGTGCCCGCGGCGGTCTTCCAGCCCTTGCGGCGCCAGCCGGGGAGCCAGGTCGTGACGGCCTTCATGGCGTACTGCGAGTCCATCCGGACCTCGGCGGGCACGGAGGGGTCGAGGGCCTCCAGGAGGCGTTCGAGGGCCGTGAGTTCGGCCACGTTGTTGGTCGCCCGGCCGAGGGGGCCCGCCTCCCAGCGGTCGATCGCTCCGTCGGCGCGGCCGATGACCCATGCCCAGGCCGCGGGGCCGGGGTTTCCCTTCGACGCGCCGTCGCACGCCGCGATGATCTTCTCCACCATCCCACGATCCTGACACGCCGACGGGGGTGGGCGGTCCCACCCCCGTCGGTGCCCGGTCGCGGCCGGGTCAGAAGGCGCCGTAGTTGACCTGCCAGGTGGGCAGGCCCATCCGGCGCCAGAGGGCGACGACGCGGTCGCGGTCGTCCAGGGAGACCCGGACCGCGTACCGGTGGCGCACGTGGGCGTCGAAGAGCTCCGCCTTCACGAGGTCGTCGCCGCGGCCGTCGCCGGAGGCGCGCATCCACAGCTCGTCGTAGGGCACCTCGTGGCGGGCGAGCCAGCTCTCGGTGAGGGCGCGGTGGTCCTCGCTGCGCCCGGAGAGCAGCACGATCCGGTCCTGCTCGGTGTGCCGGAAGGCCCGCAGGGCGTCGCGCACGGAGGGGTTGATCAGGTCGCGGTCGCAGCGGCTGAAGTCGTACGGGCCCCGGTCCACGCGGAGCGCGAGGGTGCCGTCGATGTCGCACATGACGGCGGTGGGGAGCGCCGGGTCGGGAACGTAGGGATCTCCGACGGTGGGGCGGTCGTTGAGCCAGTCCGCGGTGAGGCGCCAGCCGCCCCGGGTGGCCTTGGCGTGCTTGTCGGCGAGGATGCGGATGATCTCCTCGCCGACGGGCCGGTCGCGGGCGGCGTCGCGGCGGACGCACTCGTCGACGGGGACGTCGGTGAAGTCGTGGACCGCGAAGGTGGCGAGGCCGCCCACGGCGGCCTTCAGCCGCTTGGGGACGTGCGGGGTCAGATGGGTGTTGTCGACGACGACGTCGAAGCCGTCGTCGACGGCCGCGCGGACGGCCGCGTCCTGGATGCCGAGCACGGTCTGCTCGTGCTTGTGGGAGCGGCCGCGGTCCGGCGCGGGGACGTCGAGCATGGCCCGGAGGTCGTCGAGGTTGACGCGGCGCATCCGGCCCTCGGCGGCGGCCTGGAGGGCGCGGGCGGCCGTCGTCTTCCCGGAGGCCGGGAGGCCGGTCATGAGATGGACGACAGGCACGGTCAGTTCTCCTCGTCGTGGGCGAAGGGGTCGGTGGCCTCGGGGCGCAGTTGACGCCAGACGAGGAGGTCGGTGGGGCGCCCGTCGAGGCGCAGGAAGAGCAGGGCTCGCAGGGCCCGGTCGGCGAGGCCCGAGGCGGCGCGGGCGAAGGCCGCCCGGTCGTCGGCCAGGTGGGCCAGGCGGGCGTACGCCTCGTCGACGGCCCGCTCGCGGTCCGCGGCGGCCGTTTCGAGGCGGGTGATCACCTCGCGGACCCAGGCGTCGAACTCGTCCGGGACCTGGTCGAGGAGGGCGTCCAGGGGCTTGCCTCCGGAGGCCTCGACGTCGGTGACGGCGCAGCCGAGGCCCTTGGCCAGTTCGCCGGCCGGGAGGGCGGCGAAGCGCTGGATGCCGTGGCTGCGCCAGATGTCCCGCTCGGTGACGCCGGTGAGCACCTTGTGGAGGCGCACGTACTCGCTGAGCTTGGCCTTGGCGCGCAGGCCGGAGGCGAAGCGCAGGACGAAGCCCTCGGCGTCCGTGCCGGTGGCCGGGCGGCCGCCGGGCAGGGTGTTGGACTCGGTCAGGGCGACGAGCTCGTCGACGCGCATGGCGGGCCAGGTGCGGACGACGGAACCGATCGGCTGCCATCCCTCGGCGGCCTCGGCGAGGGGTGTCTCGGTGCCGTCCGCCCCGAAGGCGGCGAGCAGCACGAGGTCGCGGCGCTCGCCGTAGTTCACGACGATGCGGTTGCCCGGGTAGAGCATCTCGGCGAGGTAGGTGACGCCGGGGGTCAGGCCGGTGGTGTCGGCGGCGTCGAGGCGGCGCTGGGCCCAGGTGGCCTGGCCGCTGGTGAAGGAGCCCTTGGAGGCGACGTGCCAGCGGCCGTCGTAGTGGAAGACCACGGCGAGGCTGCCGTCGACCTTGTCGTAGACCTCGAAGGGTTCGTCGGGCAGCGGGGGCGCGTAGGGGCGTCCGCCGGCGTGTTCGGAGAGGTTGAAGAACTTGGGGAGGGGGAGCGCGACGATCCGCCCGGTGGCGTCGTCGGCGACGAGCCCGCGGCACCGGGTGGTGGCCCGGTTCCAGTGCTGGGCGTACTGGCACGCGCGCGTGTACGTGTAGATCGACAGCGGCAGTTCGGGGTGCCGTTTGCGCGTGATGTGCCCGTCGGCGAGTGCGGCGGCGAGTTCTTCGGACGGCATCAGGTCGTGCAGAGTCAGGGTCGCCTGGCTCATGGGGGTCCCTCCCGTGTGTTCGGTGATCCATTCTCGGGGCGGGAAGGCCGGGGAGGACAGCGAATTTTCACGGTCGGGGACAGGCCTGCGGGGTCCTTGTCCGCTCCCGATCCCGGGCGTGTCGGTGGTGCCCCGTAGACTCGCCGTCTGCCCGTCGGTTGAGGGAACCGGCGCAGGAACGAGGAAGCGAGCCCCATGAACCACGCGGACGGCACGGCACCGATCTATGCCGAGCTCATACGGGAGCGGGGGGACGTTCCCGGTGACGTCCGCCAGGTCGCCGAGGAGGTTCTGCGGGATCTGAGCCGTGTGATCCAGATGCCTCCGCAGGGAATGGCGCCGCAGGGGATGGCGCCGCAGGGGATGGCCCCCCAGGGCGCGGTCGTGCCCGCCGGAGCCCCGCACCCCGGTGTCGGCGGCCCGATGGGCGTCGGCGGCCCCGGGGGCATGCTGGGCCAGGCGGGCGCCGTCGTCCCGCACCGGCCGATGCACTGACCTCGTCCCCCGCCCCGCTGTCAGTGGCGTACGTCATGCTGCCCGGTGAAGTGACCGTACGGTGACACAGGGGATGGCGACATGGCCGAGGTACTGCTCTTCCACCACTCGCTGGGACTGACGGCGGGCGTCGGCGCGTTCGCCGACGGGCTGCGGCGGGCCGGACACACGGTGCACGTGCCCGATCTGTACGAGGGGCGCACGTTCGAGGACCTGGAGACCGGCGTCGGGTACGCCCAGGAGGTCGGCTTCGACACGATCACGGCCCGGGGCGAGCAGGCGGCCGAGGGACTGCCCGAGGAGATCGTGTACGCCGGGTTCTCGCTCGGCGTGCTGCCCGCGCAGAAGCTGGCGCAGACCCGGCCCGGGGCCGCGGGCGCCCTGCTGTTCGGTGCCTGCGTGCCGGTGGCCACCTTCGGCCCCGAGTGGCCGCAGGGCGTGCCCGCGCAGGTGCACGGCATGGACGCCGATCCGTACTTCGTCGGCGACGGGGACCTGGCGGCGGCGCGCGAGCTGGTGGCGGGCGCCGGGGACCGGGAGTTGTTCCTGTACCCGGGGACGGCCCACCTGTTCGCGGAGCGCGGGACAGCGGACTTCGTGCCGGAGGCGGCCGCGCTGTGCGCCGAGCGGGTGCTGTGCTTCCTGGACGCCCTCAAGGGGTGAGCCCCGAGGGGGGCCTCAACGGGTCAACCGATCGGTGGACCCCGGTGTCCGCCGTCCCGCTGCCCGGGAGGGGCCGGGCGGCAGACCGGGTGGAGGCGGGCGCGGGCGGAGGATCGGGGCAGGGCGCGGACCCCCGGCGGGGCCGTCCGCGCGGTCCCCGTACCGAGGAGTCCGTCATGCCGAAGTTCCGCCGTCCGTCCCGTGCCGCCCGGGTGCTCCTGCCCGGCGCGGTGGCCGTGGTCCTGCTCGCGGGCTGCGCCCAGGGATCCGGAGGGGCGGCCTCCGCCGCCGGCACGACGGCACCCGCCGGGACCTCTCCCACGACCGGCTCCCCCGCCCCCGGATCCCCCGTCACCGTGACGCCGGACCCGGACGGCACGGTCGCCCCGGGCACCCTGCTCGTCAGCGACTTCGGCTCCGACACGGTCACGTTCGTCGACCCCGCGCGGGGCGCCACCGGCTCGGTGAAGGTCGGCACCGCGCCGTACGGTCTGACCGTCGGCGAGGACGGGCGGGCCTGGGTCGCGACCGCCGAGGGCGTGGCCGTCGTGGACACGGCGAGCCGCGAGCGGCTCGCGCTGATTCCGTACCGGACGGACACCGGGCCGGTGACCACGGGCGAGTACCGGGGCGGCGGCATGGGCATCGCGCTCGCGCCCGACGGGCGGCGGGTGTACGTGGGGGTCAACGTGCCCGGCGGGAACGGCACCCTGGAGGTCGTCGACACGGCGACCCTGAAGGTCACGGACGCCGTCCCGGTCGGCCGGCGCCCGTTCGACGTGGACGTGTCACGGGACGGCGCCGAAGTGTACGCGACGAACCACGACTCCTTCGACGTCACGGTCGTCGCGGTGAAGACCCTGGAGCCGTGCCGGATCGAGGTCGCCCCGTTCGGCACGGAGGGCGGGCTCGGTTCCTGGCTCAAGCCGCACTACACGGCCGTACGGCCCTCGGACGGGAAGCTGCTGCTGCCCTTCGAGGGCGAGCGGCTCGTGGTGGTCGACCCCCGCACGGGCCGGACGACGATCGAGCCCATGACGGCGAACACGCATCAGCACGGCACGACCGTGACCGCCGACGGGACGCTCCTGACCGTGGGCACCGGGCCGATCGACCCGGACGTGGACGAGGGGCCCTCCCTGACGGTGCGCACGCCCGGCGGGGCCGAGCGGGTCTACCCGCTGGAGGGCCCGCACGAGAGCGTGGCCGTGTCCCGGGACGGCCGCACCGCCTATGTGACGGGCGGCTTCACCCGGGACGGGTACTGGGACGGTCTGACCGTGATCGACCTCGACTCGGGCGACACCCGTCGTCTTCCGGCGGGCTCGCGACCGCTCGGGATCGCGGTCCTCTGACGCACCCGAAGTCTCAGCGCTGGGGCGGCAGGACGGTGAGGACGCGCTCCACGAAGGCCTTGAAGTCGGCCATGAAGTCGGTCAGGAACTGCTGGGTCGTCGGGTCCGTGACCTCGCCGTCCTCGCCGAACAGGCCCGGGGTGAACTGGATGTACGCCTCCGGGGCGTTCATCTGCGGGGAGTTGCAGAAGGAGAGCACCGAGCGGAGGCTCTGCTGGGCGACGGCGGTGCCGATCTTGCCGGGCGAGGCGCCGATGACGGCGGACGGCTTGTGGGTGAAGGAGTTCGTGCCCCAGGGGCGGCTGGCCCAGTCGATGGCGTTCTTGAGGGCGCCGGGGATGGACCGGTTGTACTCGGGGGTGACGAAGAGGACCGCGTCGACGGACGCGATGGCATCCTTCAGCGCCCTGCCCTCGGGCGGGTAGTCGGCGTCGAAGTCGTGGTTGTAGAGCGGGAGGTCCTTGATGGGGATCTCCTGGAACTCCAGACCCGGCGGCGCCACGCGGAGGAGTGCCCGGGACAGGATCCTGTTGATGGACGTGGCCGACAGGCTGCCGATGAAGTAGCCGACCTTGTACGTGGTCATGCGCGCCGTTCCGCCTTCCGTGGGGGCCCTGAGTTCTCCTTCCGCAACGTAACCCGAAGGGCGATACCTGACCAATCACGATAAAAAGGGTGAAACGACGCTCATAGGGAAGGGCGGACAGCGTGACGCGACCGAGGATCCTCGTGGTGGGCGCCGGTTTCGCCGGAGTGGGCTGCGTGCGGCGGCTCGAACGGCGCCTTGCCGCACGGGAGGCGGTGATCACGCTCCTCTCACCGTTCTCGTACCAGCTGTACCTGCCGCTGCTCCCCCAGGTGGCCGCCGGCGTGCTGACCCCGCAGTCGGTCGCGCTGTCGCTGCGGCGCAGCCAGCGGCACCGGACCCGGATCGTCCCGGGCGGTGTGGTCGGGATCGACACGGCGGCGAAGGTCTGCGTGGTGCGGACGATCTCCGGCGAGTACGTGACGGAGCCGTACGACCATCTCGTCCTCGCGCCCGGCAGCGTGACCCGCACCTTCGACATCCCGGGGCTCGCCGAGTACGCGCGCGGGATGAAGACGCTCGCGGAGGCCGTGTACATCCGGGACCACGTCATCGCCCAGCTGGACCTGGCGGACGCGAGCGACGACGAGGAGGAGCGGGCCGCGCGGCTGCAGTTCGTCGTGGTCGGCGGCGGTTACGCCGGGACGGAGACGGCCGCCTGCCTCCAGTTGCTCACCTCCAACGCGGTCAAGCGGTACCCCCGGCTCGACCCCGACCTCATCAAGTGGCATCTGGTGGACATCGCGCCGAAGCTGATGCCCGAGCTGGGCGAGAAGCTGGGCTCCGCCGCCATGGACATCCTGACCAGGCGCGGCATCGAGGTGTCGCTCGGTGTGTCGGTGGCCTCGGTGGACGAGGAGACGGTGACGCTCACGGACGGGCGGGTGCTGCCGAGCCGGACGCTGATCTGGACGGCCGGCGTGGCCGCGAGTCCGCTGATCGGCACGCTCGGCGCGGAGACCTTCCGGGGCCGGCTCGTCGTCTCGTCCGAGATGGGCGTGCCGGGGCTCGACGGGGTGTGGGCGCTCGGCGACGCGGCGGCGGTCCCCGATCTCGCCAAGGGCGAGGAGGGGGCGATCTGCCCGCCGACCGCGCAGCACGCGATGCGGCAGGGCAAGGCCGTCGCCGACAACCTGGTCGCGACGCTGCGGGGCGAGCGGACCCGCCCGTACATGCACAAGGACCTGGGGCTCGTGGTGGACCTGGGCGGGATGGACGGGGTGTCGAAGCCGCTCGGCGTGGAACTGCACGGGGCGCCCGCCCAGGCCGTGGCCCGCGGCTACCACTGGGCGGCGCTGCGGACCAATGTGGCCAAGACCCGGGTGATGACGAACTGGCTGCTCAACGCCGTCGCGGGCGACGACTACGTACGGACCGGGTTCCTGGCCTCGAAGGCGGGGACGCTGCGGGACTTCGAGTACACGGACGCGTATCTGACGCCGGAGCAGGTCCGCGAGCACACGGGCTCGTTCCGCGGGGCGGTCGGGCAGGGCGGCGGGGACTGACGGACGTGCGGCGCCGGGACGTTCCGCTCCCGGCGCCGGGCGGGTCCGCCGACGGGCTTCGGCGCCGAGCGGGCCGTCAGCGGGCGAGTACGTTCTTCGGGCCCATGACCACGACGGGGTCCGCGGCCGGGTCGAGGGCGCGCAGGAGTTCGCGCAGCGCCTCCCGGTCCAGGGCGATGCAGGCCTGGGTCGGTCCGCCGTGGTCGACGTGGATCCAGACGCCGCCGCCCTTCTCCTCGCCGAGGGGACGTTCCTTGTCGAGCGGGGTGCGGCCGGGAACCCGGTTGTAGTCGATGGCGATCACGTGGTCGAAGGAGCCTTCGAGGGGTTCGCCGGAGAGGCCGGTGCGGCGGGTGACGTCCTGGGGCCGGTAGCGCACCCCGCCCCGTACGAGCGCGGGCGCCAGGCAGGAGGCGACCGTCCGCACGTCGCCGGTGATGGCCCAGGACTCGACGAGCTGCTGCGGGGTGAGCGCGACGGCGGCGCCGGTGCGCTGGCGGGGCACGGCGAGGCGCTCCAGGGAGTCGGCGACCCTGGAGAGGCTCTGCCGGGTCTCGCGGAGCAGCTCCGCGTACGCGACGTGTTCGGCGTACTCGACGTGCTCGTCGAACCGGCTCTCGAGCCGGACGAGGACGTCGACGAGCTCCGGCGGCAGCAGGAACCCGGCGTGCACCGGCGAGGGTTCGAGCCCGTACCCGCCGTACCTCTGGACCGCCGCCACGACCCCCGCCGTCCACGCCCGGAACGGTCCGGCCTCCGGTCTCCGGCACGCCCCGACGAGCTGGACGAGACCCTCCAGGCTCACCATCCGGGTCGACGCCCGGATCCCGGCGGACCGGCCGGGGAACCCCGCGCCCCCGTCGAGGTCCCGCGCGGCCGCCAGGCACTCCTCGGGCAGCGTCACGGTCCGCAGCGCCTCGCGCGTTCCCGCGTATCCGAGCCGTTTCGCCACGTCCACCACCGGGAACCAGTGGGATCCGTCCGGCGCGGTCAGCCGCCGCAGCCGCGCTCCGGTGGCGACGTGCACCAGGTCATCGATGTCGATCGCGTCCATCGATCATCACCTCCGCCAGGCAAGCTAAGCCGAGGGCATATTCAACTGACATGCAAATAAGACAGGTTCACCCAAAAGGGGAAGGGTGCGCGGATACGGCGGGGCCCCTCGACGCCCTGCCGCCGCGCACCCCACCGGGACTAGGATCCGAGCCATGCCTCTGACCTTGAACGACGTGGACCGGTTCGAGGCCTCCAGGCCCCGCCTGGAGGCGATCGCCTACCGTCTCCTCGGCTCGGCGAGCGAGGCCGAGGACGCCGTGCAGGACACGTTCCTGCGCTGGCAGGCCGCCGACGTCGACCGGATCGAGGTCCCCGAGGCCTGGCTGACGAAGGTCCTCACCAACCTGTGCCTCAACCAGCTCACCTCGGCCCGCGCCCGCCGCGAGACGTACGTGGGCGAGTGGCTGCCGGAGCCGCTGCTCGTCGGCGACCCGATGCTCGGTCCCGCCGACACCGTCGAGCAGCGCGAATCGGTCTCGTACGCGGTCCTCGCCGTCATGGAGCGCCTCTCCCCCAACGAGCGCGCGGTGTACGTGCTGCGGGAGGCCTTCGACTATCCGCACCGGGAGATCGCCGAGATCCTCGACATCACCGAGGCCGCCAGCCAGCAGATCTTCCACCGCGCGAAGAAGCACGTCGCCGCCGGCAAGGCCCGTACGGAGATCGACGAGGCCGAGGCCCGGCGGATCGTCGAGGAGTTCCTCGCGGCCGCCACCAGCGGCCGCACCGAGCCGCTCGTACGGCTGCTCACGGGCGACGCCATCGCGATCGGCGACGGCGGCGGCAAGGTCCCGGCGCGCGCCAGGGCGTTCGAGGGCGCGCTCGCGGTCGCGACGTTCATGCGGGGCCTGTTCAAGCCCAGTACCGCCAAGCGGAAGGTCATCGGCGGTTCGCCCGACGTCTACGCGACGACCGCCAACGGCGTCCCCGCCGTGGTCGCGGTGCTCGACGGCCGGGTCGTCGGCATCATGTGCCTGGAGGTCACGGCCGAGGGCATCACCGCCTTCCGCAACCAGGTGAACCCGGACAAGCTGGAACGCGCGACGAGGCACTGGGCGGCCACGGACCACGGAGAGCCCCTGGTGGTGGCGGCCTTCTGACCCCCACCCACTCCATGTGACCCAGCTCACATCCCACACCTGTCAGGAATCGCCGGGCTGCCCGGTTCAAGGGGCGAAACCACGCGAGATCGTCGCCGAGACAGGAGCAGGCACATGCAGCAGCACCGCATCATCGTCCTCGGAGCCGGCTACACCGGAGCCATCGCCGCCGGGCGCCTCGCCAAGCAGCTCCACCGCGAGGACGTCGCCATCACCCTCGTCAACGCCGAGCCCGACTTCGTCGAGCGGGTCAGGCTGCACCAGCTGGCGGTCGGCCAGGAGCTCACGCCCCGGCCCTTCAGCGAGATGTTCGCCGGCACCGGCGTCGAGCTGAAGCTCGCGAGGGTGACCGCCGTCGACGCCGACCGCAGGACGGTCACGGTCGAGGGCGCGAACGGCGCCGAGGAACTCGCGTACGACACCCTCGTCTACGCCCTCGGCAGCGGCTGGAACACCCAGGACGTCCCTGGCGTGGCCGAGCACGCCCACGAGATCTCCAGCCGCCCCGGCGCGCTCCGGCTGCGCGAGCGCCTGGCCGCCCTGGAGGCCGGACAGTCCGTGGTCGTCGTCGGCGGCGGCCTCACCGGCCTGGAGGCGGCCACGGAGATCGCCGAGGCCCGCCCCGACCTCGACGTCGCGCTCGCGGCCCGCGGCGGGCTCGGCGACTGGCTGTCGGAGAAGGGCCGTGCGCACGTACGGAAGGTCTTCGCCGGCCTCGGCATCACGGCGTACGAGCACACCGCGGTCACCGCGGTCGAGGCGGACCACGTGACCACGGCCGACGGCACCACCGTCCCGGCCGCGGTCACCGTCTGGACCACCGGCTTCGCGGTGCACCCGATCGCTCGGGCCACCACCCTGGAGGTCGCCGAGAACGGCCAGATCGTGGTGGACGCGACGATGCGCTCGGTCTCCCACCCGGACGTGTACGCCGTCGGCGACNNGCCTGACCGGCGGAAAGCTCCCGAAGACGCAGCCGCGCTACCACAACCAGTGCATCTCGCTGGGCCGCAGGGACGGCCTGATCCAGTACGTCACCGCCGACGACCGCTCGGTCAGCGCGGCCCTGACCGGCCGACTCGCCGCCCGCTACAAGGAACTGGTCTGCAAGGGCGCGGCCTGGGGCGTCGCCAACCCGAAGCT
>NZ_MWIG01000471.1:0-14994 GCF_002156145.1 Streptomyces sp. NRRL B-24572
TGGAGGAGCGGGCCGCGCTCCAGGTCTCCGGGTCCGTGATGTCGATGCCGTTCGTGGCGCGCGGGGCGACCGGGG
Organism: Streptomyces sp. NRRL B-24572; assembly: GCF_002156145.1. Lineage (NCBI taxonomy): Bacteria > Bacillati > Actinomycetota > Actinomycetes > Kitasatosporales > Streptomycetaceae > Streptomyces > Streptomyces sp. NRRL B-24572. The sequence continues at coordinate 76 of NZ_MWIG01000471.1, forward strand.
CGGTGACGTACGTGGGGAGCGGCACCGGGACCGGGTCCCAGCTGTCGCCGCGGGCCGGGCCGCGCTCGCGCTGCTGGTCCACCCACTCGGCGTGGTCGGTCTGCTCGACCAGGGCGCGCCGGTCCGCCTCCTGCGGGGAGACCGCCGGGGCGGGGGTCGAGTCGGCCTCCGGTTCCGGCGTCGGGGCCGGGCGGCGGCTCTCGCGCAGCCGGGCGGCGGCCGCTTCGGCGCGGCGCCGGTCCATCACGTACACGAAGCGCCGGCGCTCCTGGACCCGCAGGTGCACGATGTACGCGCTGAGGAGCAGGGCGGGGACCGCCGGGGCCCACAGGAAGGCGACGCCGCCGACGGCCGCGACGACCGCCCCGAGGGTGAAGGCGGCGAAGAGGAGCGTGGTGACCCGGCGGCGCCGCGCGAGGACCTTGCCGCGGCGGGCGCGCTCGGCGGCGCCCGGGGCGGGGCGGGCCGGTGCGGGGTTCGGCGCCGGTTCCGGGTCGGGTTCCGGGAGTTCCAGGCGCGCTTCCGTCCTGGCCGCGGGCGCGGAGAAGGCCCGGACGTCGACCGAGCTCAGATGCTCGGTCTCCGCGTCCGGGTCCACGTCGGGCGTCGGTCCCTGCGCCGTACGGTCCCGCTCCTTGAGCTCCTTGGCGTACCGACGCTCCATGCCCGCCCGTCCGGAAAGCAGCCGGATGGCGGTGCTGAAGCGTTCCGTCGGACGGGCTTCGTTCAGCTCGTCCTGCCTGCGGAGCCACATCGGCACCAAGTAGGCGGCCCAGGCCCCGACGATGACTGCGTAGATGAGGCCGCTGCTGCTCACGCCTCACACGGTAGAGGGGTTCTGTAACACGCATCGGCCAATTGGCCCGGTGTGTCGCACGATCTGGCTGATATCACTGAACTTTTTTGTGATTGTTCAGATCGATTGACCGCCAACTGGCGATTTAATTCGAACACTTATTGCATTCTTGATTGGCGGTAGCGCCTCAGGAGCCCCTCCGGCACCTCCTCCGCCGTCAGCGCGAACACCAGGTGGTCCCGCCACGCGCCGTCGATGTGGAGGTAGCGGGGCCGCAGCCCCTCCTCGCGGAAGCCGAGCTTCTCCACCACCCGGCGCGAAGGGCCGTTCTCCGGACGGATGCACACCTCCATGCGGTGCAGCCCGACCACCCGGAAGCAGTGGTCGACGGCGAGCGCGACCGCCGTCGGCATCACCCCGCGCCCGGCCACCTCGCTGTCCACCCAGTACCCCACGTGCCCCGAGCACATCGAGCCCCAGGTGATCCCGGCCACCGTCAACTGGCCGACGAGCCGCCCCCGGTACTCGATCACGAACGGCAGCATCCGCCCGGCGTTCGCCTCCGACCTCAGGTGGCGCACCATCTGACGGTACGTGGGGCGCTGGGCGACGGGCGCGCCCGGAGGTGCCGGCGGAACCGTCGCCTCCCAGGGCCGCAGCCACTCGCGGTTGCGCCGGTTCACCTCGCGCCAGGCCGCCTGGTCGCGCATCCTTATCGGTCGGAGCACCACCTCGCCGTCGACGAGGACCGCCGGCCAGGACGAGATCACGACGCTCTCGGGTGGTCGCCGCCGCGGATCTGGTCGACGGCATGGCGCAGGAGCGGCTCCAGGACGGCGAGCCCGTCGCGCACCCCGCCCGGGGACCCCGGCAGGTTCACGATCAGCGTGCCGCCCGCGACCCCGGCCAGACCTCGCGAGAGCGCCGCCGTCGGGACCTTCTCGCGGCCGTACGCGCGGATCGCCTCCGGGATGCCCGGGATCTCGCGGTCGAGGACCCGGCGGGTGACCTCGGGGGTCTCGTCCGTGGGCGAGATGCCCGTGCCGCCGGTCGTCACGATCACGTCGTACCCGGCGGCGACCCCGGCGCGCAGGGCCGCCTCGACGGGCGCCCCGTCCGGGACGACCTGCGGGCCGTCCACGGCGAAGCGCATCCGGGTCAGGCCCTCGGCGATCAGCGGACCGCCCTTGTCCTCGTACACCCCCGCCGAAGCCCGGTTGGAGGCCGTGACGACGAGAGCGCGGTAGGCAGCGGCCGGGACCTCCTCGGGGGCGGGCTCCACGTGCTCCTCGTGCGTGCCGGCCACCCGGCCCGCGCGCGTCACGCCTCGGCCCTCGTCCAGTGGCCCGACTTGCCGCCCGTCTTCTCCTCCACCCGTACGTCGGAGATGACCGCGCCCTTGTCGACCGCCTTGATCATGTCGACGACGGTCAGGGCCGCCACCGAGACCGCCGTGAGGGCCTCCATCTCGACGCCCGTGCGGTCCGTGGTCTTCACCGTCGCCAGGATCTCGACCGCGTCGTCCGTGACCGCCAGGTCCAGGGTGACGCCCGAGACGGCCAGCGGGTGGCAGAGCGGGATGAGGTCCGGGGTCTTCTTCGCGCCCATGATCCCGGCGATGCGGGCGGTGGCCAGCGCGTCGCCCTTCGGGACGCCCTCGCCGCGCAGCAGCTCGATCACGCGCGGCGAGACGAGGACCCGCCCGCTGGCGCGGGCGGTGCGGGACGTGACGTCCTTCGCCGATACGTCGACCATGCGGGCCGCGCCCGCCTCGTCGATGTGGGTGAGACCTTGCTGCGTGCTCATGGCCGTGACACTCCCGGTCGCTGTGTGAAGGACGACACCGTACCCCCAGCGTCGCCCCCTCAGCCCAGGAGGACCACTTCCAGCTCGGCGCCCGGCTCCACGCTCTCCGCCTCCTCCGGGACCACGAGCAGGCAGTCGGCGTGCGCGAGGGCCGCGATCAGGTGGGAGCCGGCACCGCCCACGGGTGTGACGGTGCCCGCCTCCCGGTCGTACGTGCCGCGCAGGAACTGGCGGCGGCCGGCCGGGGACGACAGTGCCTTGTCGGCGCCGAGGACCGCCCGCACCGTGGGCCGGTGCAGGTCCTCGACGCCCATCAGGGCCCGGATCGCGGGCCGTACGAACAGCTCGAAGGAGACGTACGACGAGACCGGATTGCCCGGCAGGGCGAGCAGCGGGATCTGCTCGGCGCCGACCGCGCCGAAGCCCTGCGGCTTGCCCGGCTGCATGGCCAGCTTGCGGAAGTCGACCTGCCCGTCGGCGGTCAGCGCCTCCTTCACCACGTCGTACGCGCCGACGCTCACCCCGCCGGTGGTCACGATCAGGTCGGCCCGGATGAGCTGGTCCTCGATGGTGGCGCGCAGCGACTCCGCGTCGTCGGCGACGGCCCCCACCCGGTAGGCCAGGGCGCCGGCGTCCCGGGCGGCGGCGGCGAGCGCGAAGCTGTTGGAGTCGTGGATCTGGCCCTCGCCCAGCGGCTCGCCGGGCTGGACGAGCTCGCTGCCGGTGGACAGGACGACGACCCGGGGGCGGGGGCGGACCTTCACCGTGCCGCGGCCGATGGCGGCGAGCAGGCCGATCTGCGGCGGCCCGAGGACCGTGCCCGCCGCGAGGGCGAGCTCCCCGGCCCGTACGTCGCTGCCGGCCCTGCGGACGTGGGCACCGGCCTCGGCGGAGCGGTGGACCCGGACCTCGCCGGCTGCGCCCTCGGGGGCGGTGCTCGCGGCGGTCATGCCGGTGGCCGCGCCCCCGCCCGTACCGCCGTCGGTCCACTCGACGGGGACGACGGCCTCGGCGCCGGGCGGCAGCGGGGCGCCGGTCATGATCCGGGCGGCCTCGCCGGGGCCGACCTCGGGCAGGCCGCCCGCGCCCGCGGCGACGTCGCCGATGACGGTGAGGACGGCGGGGAACTCCTCGGTGGCACCGGCGACGTCGGCGACCCGGACCGCGTACCCGTCCATGGAGCTGTTGTCGAAGGGGGGCAGCGCGACCCGCACCGTCACGTCCTCGACGAGGACGCAGCCCTGGGCGTCGAGGAGTTGCAGCTCGATCGGTTCGAGCGGGGAGACCGTCGCGAGGATGTCGGCGAGGTGCTCGTCCACCGACCACAGGCCGCGGGCCGGGCCCGCGCAGGGGTCGGCCGCGCCTGCCGCGTGCTCGTGGTCGTGCTCGTGTGCCGTGCTGCTGCTCAAGGTGCTACATCTCCTCGCTGACGTATCTCCGGAGCCAGGCCCGGAAGTCCGGTCCCAGATCTTCACGTTCGCACGCGAGTCTGACAATGGCACGCAGATAGTCGCCGCGGTCGCCGGTGTCATAGCGGCGGCCCTTGAACACGACACCGTGCACCGGGCCGCCGATCTTCTCGTCCGAGGCGAGTTTCTGCAGGGCGTCGGTCAGCTGGATCTCTCCGCCGCGGCCCGGCTCGGTGTCCCGCAGGGTGTCGAAGACGGCCGGATCCAGTACGTAACGGCCGATGATCGCGTAATTGCTGGGCGCCTCGCCCGGATCCGGCTTCTCGACCAGGTCCGTCACCTGCACGACGTCCGAGTCGGCGGTCGGCTCGACCGCCGCGCAGCCGTAGAGGTGGATCTGCGAGGGCTCGACCTCCATGAGGGCGATCACGCTGCCGCCCTCCCGCTCCTGGACCTCCACCATCCGCGCGAGCAGCGGGTCGCGCGGGTCGATCAGGTCGTCGCCGAGGAGCACCGCGAAGGGCTGGTCGCCGACGTGCGGGGCGGCGCAGAGCACGGCGTGGCCGAGGCCGCGCGGGGCGCCCTGGCGGACGTAGTGCATGGTGGCCAGGTCGCTGGACTCCTGGACCTTGGAGAGGCGTTCTTCGTCGCCCTTCCGGATCAGCGCCTCCTCCAGCTCGTAGTTCCGGTCGAAGTGGTCCTCCAGGGGACGCTTGTTCCGGCCGGTGATCATCAGGACGTCGGAGAGGCCGGCCGCGACGGCCTCCTCGACGACGTACTGGATGGCCGGCTTGTCGACGACCGGCAGCATCTCCTTCGGCGTCGCCTTGGTCGCCGGAAGGAAGCGTGTACCGAGACCGGCGGCGGGGATGACAGCCTTGCTGATCCGGCCGAGCCTGGGGAGCGACTGATTCATGCGGAGAACCTTAGTCGTTCGGAATGAGAAGAAGATGTGACTTCGGTTAACTTTCTTGACATAAAGACAGTTACGAGAATTTCACGAACGCACAGAAGGCTGTCATGAATCCGGAGATGTCCGAAAAGACCGTGCTGCGCAGCCGACTTCTGGGTGCCCGCGCCGTACTGGCCCCCGTCGTCATTGAGGACGCCGCCGAATCCCTCGCCCAACACGGAATGGAACTGGCCGAACTCTCCGGGGCCGCCACCGTCGCCGCCTATGCGTCGGTGGGCCGCGAACCGGGCACGCGCGCACTGCTCGACGCCCTCCACGCGCGCGGGGTGCGGGTCCTGCTCCCCGTCCTGCTGCCCGACAACGACCTGGACTGGGCGGCTTACGAGGGACGGGAAGCGCTGACGAAGGCCGGCCGCGGCCTCCTGGAGCCGACCGGGCCCCGGCTCGGCCCCGAGGCGGTGTGCGCGGCCGACGCCGTGCTGCTGCCGGGCCTCGCCGTCGACGGGCGCGGGATGCGGCTCGGGCGGGGCGGCGGCTCGTACGACCGGGTCCTCGCCCGCCTCGCACGCGCGGGCGTGGATCCGGCCCTGGTGGTGCTCCTCTACGCGGACGAGGTGGTCACGCGGGTCCCGGAGGAACCGCACGACCACCCCGTGCACGCGGTGGTGACCCCGGAGGGGGTCATCCGATTCCGCCCCTGGATCAGGGCTTCAGCGTGAGTGTGTCCTTCGCCGCCGCGTCGACCGCCGCCTTGCCGTAGGCCCAGTCGTACAGCTCGCCCTTCGCCCAGGTGTCCGTCTGGTCGGTGTAGTTCGAGTGGAAGGCGTGCCCGGAGGCGCCGGTCAGGTTGACCCACCGGGACTTGTCCCAGTCGCCGACGTTGACGACCATCCGCATCGACGGCACCCAGATGACCTCGTAGCCGCCGGCCGCGTTCCAGCCGGTGGCGTCGACCGCCGCCTCGCCGCCGCCCAGGTTCCACGGGCCGCGGTTGAGGAGCTTCTGCACGACGTCGGGTCCGGCGGTGCCGAGGGTCTGGTTCTTCAGGGTCAGCTGGTGCAGCCGGCCCCAGCTCCAGGTGGAGACGTCCTTGCCGAGCTTGGCGGTCAGCTCCCAGCGGGCGTCCTTCATGGCGCGGGCGAGCAGCTGGTCACGGGTCTCGGTGGCCGGGTCCAGGCGGTTGCCGGGGGTCGTCCACCACTCGTTCTTCTCCTGCTTGAGCAGCGGGCGGACCACCTCGTACCAGCGGTCGCCGCCGTCCGGCTGCGCCGAGTCGGGGTCGCGCTGGCCGCACTCGCGGACGAGCCTGTTCTGCTCGTCGACCGGGCCGGTGGCGTCGGCCGGGCGGACGCTGATGCAGTCGCCCTCGGCGCGCAGCTCCTTGGGCAGCTTGTTCCCGAAGGCGAGCTTGAGGACGTTGCGCCAGACCGCGTTGAAGTAGGCGGCGGCGGCCGAGTCGGGATCCTGGGTGTAGTCCCAGCCCTCCAGGAGCTTCTGCGCCTCGCGGACCTGCGGGTCGGCGATGTCGATCTTCAGGAGCAGCGGGTTGAGCAGGGTCGCGATCTCGCTGCGGTTGTCGGTCTGCATGGTCCGCATGTCGTCCGGCGAGATCTTGCCGCCGTCCTTGATCTTCGACTCGATGAGGTCGTTGATCCGCTGGCTGCGCGAGCCGTAGCCCCAGTCCTTGGTGAGCAGGTCGGGGTAGGTCTTCTGGTCGATCACGGCCTGGTTGGCGGTGACGATGTAGCCGCGCTCCGGGTTGTACTCGTACGGCAGCTTCTCGAAGGGGATGTAGCCCTTCCACCGGTACTTGGAGTCCCAGCCGGGCGCGGGCAGGGTGCCGTCGCCCGTGGCGCGCTGCGGGATCTTGCCCGGGGACTGGTAGCCGATGTTGCCCTCGGCGTCGGCGTAGATCAGGTTCTGGGACGGCACCTCGAAGTTCTTGGCGGCGGCCCGGAAGGTGGTGAAGTCCTTGGCGCGGTCGATCGCGAAGATCGCGTCCATCGAGTGGCCGGGCTGGAGCGCGGTCCACTGGAGGGAGACGCCGTAGCCGGTGCCGCGGTCGGGGGCGGCGTTGCCGACGGGGGCCTTCTGGCCGACCTTCTCCAGTTCGGAGGAGCGGTCGGAGACGAGCGGTCCGTGCCCGGTGGAGCGGACGGTGATCTTGCGGTCGGTGCCGCCGGCGACCTTGATGGTCTCCTCGCGGCTGGTGAAGGGCTTGACCTTGCCGTCGACGAGGTAGCCGTCGGGGCCGATCTTCTCCAGGTAGAGGTCGGTCACGTCGGCGCCGAGGTTGGTGAGGCCCCAGGCGATCTTGTCGTTGTGGCCGATGATCACGCCGGGCATGCCGGAGAAGGTGTAGCCGGCGACGTCGTAGCGGCAGGTCTCCGAGACCGAGCGGCAGTGCAGGCCCATCTGGTACCAGAGGGACGGCAGCTGGGGCGCGAGGTGCGGGTCGTTGGCGAGGAGCGGCTTGCCGGAGGTCGTGTACTTGCCGGCGACGACCCAGGAGTTCGAGCCGATGCCGTTGCCGTTCGGGCCGAGCAGGGCGGGGACGGTGTCGAGGACCTCGGAGAGGGCCCCGAGCTGGGAGGACACACCGCCGGAGGAACCGGAGGAGCCGCCCGGACCCGTGCCCGGGGTGTCCCCGGTGGTCGTCCCGTCGCCCTCGGTCGCGTCGGCCTTCGGGTCGAACTTCCCGTCGTCGCCGACCGCGCCCTTGTCGACGATCGGCTGGTGGAGCGCGTACGGGTACTCCGGGTACAGCTGCTTGATCTGCTTCGCGCTCAGCCGGCTCGTCATCAGCGAGCGGTCGATCTCGTCCTGCATGTTGCCGCGCAGGTCCCAGGCCATCGCCTTGAGCCAGGCCACCGAGTCGACGGGGGTCCACGGCTCGATCGCGTAGTCGTTGGTGAGGGCGAGCGCCGCGTACTCGACGGAGACGTCCTTCGGGGCGCGGTCCTTCAGATAGGCGTTGACGCCCTCCGCGTACGCCTTGAGGTACTTCTTCGTCTCCGGCGACAGGACCTTGTCGTACTCCTCCTGCGCGACCCGGCGCCAGCCGAGGGTGCGCAGGAAGGCGTCGGTGTCGACCTGGCTCTCGCCGAACATCTCGGAGAGCCGGCCCGCGGTCACGTGCCGGCGGACGTCCATCTCGTAGAACCGGTCCTGCGCCTGGACGTAGCCCTGGGCGCGGAAGAGGTCCGTCTCGTTGTCGGCGTAGATCTGCGGGACGCCGTTCGCGTCCCGCTTCACCTCGACGTCGGCGGAGAGGTTGTCGAGGCGGATCTCGCCGGTCGTCTGCGGGAACGAGGCCCGGACGGTGCTGACGCCCCAGTAACCGCCGAAGCCGATGCCCGCGACCAGTGCGAGGACCAGGAGGACGAGGATCAGGCGGGCGCGCCGCCCTTTCTTCTTGGCGGTCTTCTTGCCGGGGGGCGCGGACGTGTTGGAGGGCATCGCTGTCCTTCGAGGGGCAGGGTGGTCCTGGAGTACGGGAGCAACCTTAGGCGCAGCGTCCGGACGGCCCGGACTCGGTGTCAGGAAGAGAACCGTACTGATGAGCGAGTGAACGCAAAGAGCGCGTCAAGAAAGCGTTAAAGATTAGGTAAGGTAACGAAGTACCTTGCCGCTGGAGGAACGATCCAGCCGCACGTGAGGGGAAGGAACGGCCACTGACTGTCCACCAGCTCAACGAACTCCTGCTCGTCTGCTCCCTCGTCCTGCTCGTGGCCGTCGCGGCCGTGCGGATCTCCTCCCGGAGCGGGCTCCCCAGCCTCCTGCTCTACCTGGGCATCGGCGTCGCGATCGGGCAGGACGGCATCGGCAACGTCGCCTTCGACAACGCGGAACTCACGCAGGTCATCGGCTACGCCGCCCTCGTCGTGATCCTCGCCGAGGGCGGTCTCGGCACGAAGTGGAAGGAGATCAAGCCGGCGCTGCCCGCCGCGGTCGTCCTCTCCACCGTCGGCGTCGCCGTCAGCGTCGGCATCACCGCCGCCGGCGCCCACTACCTCGTCGGCCTCGACTGGCGGCAGGCCCTGATCATCGGCGCCGTCGTGTCCTCCACCGACGCCGCGGCCGTCTTCTCCGTACTGCGCAAGGTGCCCCTCCCCTCACGGGTCACCGGTGTCCTGGAGGCCGAGTCCGGCTTCAACGACGCCCCCGTCGTCATCCTCGTCGTCGCCTTCTCCACGGTCGGACCGGTCGACCACTGGTACCTGCTCGTCGCCGAGATCGCCCTCGAACTCGCCATCGGCGTCGCCGTCGGCCTCGCCGTCGGCTTCGTCGGCGCCTACGGCCTCAAGCACGTCGCGCTGCCCGCCTCCGGCCTGTACCCGATCGCCGTCATGGCCATCGCCGTCGTCGCGTACGCCGCCGGCGCCATGGCCCACGGCTCCGGCTTCCTCGCCGTCTACCTGGCCTCGATGGTCCTCGGCAACGCCAAGCTGCCCCACGCGCCCGCGAACCGCGGCTTCGCCGAGGGACTCGGCTGGATCGCCCAGATCGGCATGTTCGTCCTGCTCGGCCTGCTCGTCACCCCGCACGAGCTCGGCCACGACTTCTGGCCCGCCGTCGTCATCGGCCTCGTCCTGACGGTGGTCGCCCGGCCCATGGAGGTCCTGGTCAGCCTGCTGCCCTTCCGGATCCCCTGGCAGGAGCAGGCCCTGATGTCCTGGGCCGGCCTGCGCGGAGCCGTCCCCATCATCCTCGCCACCATCCCGATGGTGTCGAAGATCGAGGGCAGCGAGCGGATCTTCAACATCGTCTTCGTCCTCGTCGTCGTCTACACCCTCGTCCAGGGCCCGACGCTGCCCTGGCTGGCCAAGGCACTCAAGCTGGGCGACGCCGCCGAGGCCGCCGACCTCGGCGTCGAGTCCGCACCCCTGGAGCGGCTGCGCGGACACCTGCTCTCCGTCGCCATCCCGGAGCGCTCCCGGATGCACGGCGTCGAGGTCGCCGAGCTGCGCCTCCCGGCCGGAGCCGCGGTCACCCTCGTCGTACGGGAGGACGCCAGCTTCGTACCGGGGCCCGCGACCGTCCTGCGGCACGGCGACGAACTCCTCGTGGTCGCCACCGACCCCGTACGGGACGCCACCGAGCGACGCCTGCGGGCCGTCGGCCAGGGCGGCAAGCTCGCCGGCTGGCTCGGGACCGGGGGCGCGACGGCGGCCTCGGCGCCGGCCGCCACGGGGCGCTTCCATCTGCCGGGCAGCGCTGGACAGAAGAAAACTTCCGGTTAATCCCAGGCATTAATTCAGGTGCGGGAGCGTTTTCCCAGGCGGGAAGACGCTCTTCCCTGTACCATGAAGGCACACCTGATCGAACCAACTCTGCCTGACGCAGAGCTGGCGCGACCGTATGGCGGCCGTGGCGCCCCTCCGCAGTGGGGCCGGCCCGGTATCTACCGCAGTAACGCGCATGAGGACAGCTCTCGGCGACACCCGCACCACCGTGCAGGGGCGCGCTACCAGGCGGCAGAAAGGCAAGGACCGTGGCGTCCACGGTCATCACGGACAAGCGGCCCGGCTACGGGCAGCTGCTGCGCACACCCGGTGCACTGTCCTTCCTGCTCCCCGGCTTCGCCGCCCGGCAGCCCTTCGCGATGCTGACCATCGGCATCGTCCTGCTCGTGCAGCACACCACCGGCTCCTTCGGCAGCGCCGGCGCGGTCGCCGCCGTCACCGGCGTCTCCATGGCACTGTTCGCCCCGCAGAGCGGCAAGCTCGCCGACCGCTTCGGCCAGCGCGCCGTCCTGGTCCCCGGCGTCCTCGTCCACGCCGCCTCCGTCTCGCTGCTCGTCGCGCTCGCCCTGGCCGGCGCCCCGATCTGGGCGCTGTTCCTGGCCGCCGTCCCCGCCGGCGCCTCCGTGCCCCAGGTCGGTCCGATGGTCCGGGCCCGCTGGGCCGCCAAGCTGGACGGCACCCCGCTGATGCCGACGGCCGCCGCCTTCGAATCCGTCACGGACGAGTTCACCTTCGTCGTCGGCCCCGTCCTCGCCACCGCCCTGTGCACCGGCGTCCACCCGGCCGCCGGCCTGATCGCCGAAGCCGCCCTCACCCTCGTCGGCGGCCTGTTCTTCGCCGCGCAGCGCGCCACCCAGCCCGCGTACGGGATCGCCGCGGCCACCTCCGTCGAGCCCCACCGCTCGGCGCTCTCCGTCCCCGGCGTCCGCGTCCTGATCGTCGCCTTCCTCGGCATCGGCTCCGTCTTCGGCGGCATGCAGGTCTCCCTCACCGCCTTCACCGAGGAGATCGGCAACCCCGGCGCCAACGGCCTGCTGTACGGGATCTTCGCCGCCGGCAACATGCTCGCGGGCATCGCCATGGGCGCCGTCGCCTGGAAGAGCGGCCCCCACCGCCGCCTGATCCTGGGCTACGCGGGCCTCACCGCCGCCGCCTCCCTGCTGTGGACCGCGCACTCGGTGCTGCTCCTCGGCGCCCTGGGCCTGGTCGTCGGCCTGTGCATCGCCCCCGCCCTGATCACCGGCTACACCATCGTCGAGACCCTGATCCCGGCCTCGGCCCGTACCGAGGCCTTCACCTGGCTCACCGGCGCCGTCGCGCTCGGCCAGGCCGCGGCCGTCACGGTCGCCGGCCGCCTCGCCGACGCCCACGGCGCGAGCACCGGATTCCTGGTGCCGATGGCGGGCACGGCCCTCGCCCTGACCACGCTGCTCGCCCTGCGCTCGCGGCTGAAGCCGCGCGAGGCGAGCCGGGTCGCGGCACGTGGTATCGGTCACCGAGTGCCGGTGGCGGTGGACTGAGCCAGCGGAATACGTCACTATGGATCGTCGTTAGCACTCGATGAGTGTGAGTGCCAGGAGGAAGTCAAGTGCCGACCTACCAGTACCAGTGCACCGAGTGCGGCGAAGGCCTCGAGGCGGTGCAGAAGTTCACCGATGACGCCCTGACCGAGTGCCCCAGCTGCCACGGACGCCTGAAGAAGGTGTTCTCGGCCGTCGGCATCGTCTTCAAGGGCTCCGGCTTCTACCGGAACGACAGCCGCGGTTCGTCGTCCAGCAGCTCGCCGGCCTCGTCGAAGTCCTCGTCGTCGACCTCTTCGTCCGCGTCTTCCTCGTCCTCCTCGGACGCGAAGCCGGCCGCGTCGACCGCGTCCTCTTCCTCCTCCTCGACGTCCTCGTCGAGCACCGGAAGCTCGGCCGCCTGATCCGTCGTCCTGCCTTTGGGCCCCGTCGCCGCGTGCGACGGGGCCCTCGGCGTTTCCGTACGCGGTGCATAGGCTGACCGCCATGGCGAACCATGACGTGTACGCGGACATCGGCGTGATCGGCGGCTCCGGCTTCTACTCGTTCCTGGAGGACGTCACGGAGGTGTCCGTCGACACCCCGTACGGCAGCCCCAGCGACTCCCTCTTCCTCGGCGAGGTCGCCGGCCGGCGGGTCGCCTTCCTCCCCCGGCACGGCCGCGGCCACACCGTCCCGCCGCACCGGATCAACTACCGCGCCAACCTCTGGGCGCTCCGCTCCGTGGGCGTACGGCAGGTCCTCGGGCCCTGCGCCGTCGGCGGACTGCGCGAGGAGTACGGGCCCGGCACGCTCGTCGTACCCGACCAGCTCGTCGACCGCACGAAGAGCCGGGCGCAGACCTACTTCGACGGGGAGCGGCGGGCCGACGGGGCCGTGCCGAACGTCGTCCACGTGACCTTCGCCGACCCCTACTGCCCGGACGGGCGGCGGGTCGCGGTCAAGGCCGCCCGGGGACACGGCTGGGAGCCGGTGGACGGCGGCACGATGGTCGTCGTCGAAGGGCCCCGCTTCTCCACCCGCGCCGAGTCTCGGTGGCACGCCGCCGCCGGCTGGTCCGTGGTCGGCATGACCGGGCACCCCGAGGCCGTCCTCGCCCGCGAGCTGGGCCTCTGCTACACCTCGCTCGCGCTCGTCACCGACCTGGACGCGGGCGCCGAGACCGGCGAGGGCGTCTCCCACACCGAGGTGCTGCGGGTGTTCGGCGAGAACGTGGGGCGGCTGCGGGAGGTGCTCTTCGACGCGGTGGGGGCCCTGCCGGCGACGGCGGACCGGGACTGCCTGTGCATGCGGGCGCACGACGGCTGGGACCTGGGGATCGGGCTGCCGTAAACCAGCCTGGGGGCCGGGCTGCCGCAAACCAGCCTGGGGACCGGGCTGCCGTAAACCACCCCGGGGAGTGGGCTGCCGCAAACCACCCCGGGGAGTGGGCGAGTTGTCCACAGGTGCGGGGTGGTCCCCAGGCGGGAGCGGGGTGGTGGCGGAGTCGGGAGAGTGGGAGCACATCCCGTTCCCGACCAGGACAGGCGGCACCCCCATGCGCATGACGACGACCTCCCCTTCCTCCGTCCCTCCCCTTTGCACGGTGCCGGCGTTCGAGCCGCTACGGGTCGGGGGCGCCCCGCACCGGCTGCGGAGGGCGCTCCGGCGGGGGCGGCGCGCACCGGCGCTGCTCCTGGCCCTGACGGCGGGCGCGCTGGCCGTCGCGAGCACGGGCGCCGCCCCGGCCGCACCCCCTCCGTCGGCGCCCGCTCGCGCGCGGCCGCCCGCCGCCGTGCCCCTGGTGTCCGCGCCGGTACGGATCGCCGACGCCGCGACCGTACGGCTGCTGCGGCCCGGCGACCGGGTCGACGTGATCGCCGCGCCCAACTCGCCGCTGGGCGGGGAGGGTGAGGCGCGGGTGGTCGCGACGGGCGCCCGAGTGGCCGAAGTTCCGCGGCCGGGCGAGACTCGTTCGGACGGAGGGGCGCTCGTCGTCCTGTCCGTGCCGCGGTCGACGGCGGCGGTGCTGGCAGGTGCCGGCGTCACGTCCCAACTGGCGGTGACGGTGTGCTGATTCGCACTGACTCACTGTCAAGTCACCGTCCCGTGTGTACGGATTGGACGCCTCTGTGCCGTTCACGGCCTAATGGCTCCGCACACAGCGGTACACGCGACTTCACACGCGATTTAGCACGCGACGAAAGGCACCTCGGTGGCCGAGAAGAAGGAAAGTTTGCTGGGAGGCTTCAAGGCCTTCCTGATGCGGGGCAACGTGATCGACCTGGCGGTGGCGGTCGTCATCGGTGCGGCCTTCACGAACATCGTGAACTCGGTGGTCAAGGGCATCATCAACCCGATCGTCGGCGCCTTCGGCACCAAGGACCTGGAGAGCTACGCGTCCTGCATCAAGGGCGAGTGCGTGGTGGTCAACGGCGAGATGCAGGGTGTCCAGATCCAGTGGGGCCTGGTCCTCAGCGCGGTGCTGAGCTTCCTGATCACCGCGGCCGTCGTCTACTTCCTCATGGTGCTGCCGATGGCGAAGATCCTCGCCAAGCGCGCCGCGCACGAGAAGGCGAAGGAGGGCGTCGAGGAGGTCATGGAGGTCAGCGAGCTGGAGGTGCTCAAGGAGATCCGCGACCACCTGGTCTCCCAGCGCGTCCCGTCCGTGAACAACACGCACCCGGGCACCGGGGTCGTCGGCGGTGGGAACGCGGGGGCGCACTCCACCTCCTGACCGGCGCGGTGGGCCGGTTTCAGAGGTGGTGCGGCGGCTTCTCGTCGAGGAAGCGCGCGAGGTCGGCGGCGCTGTCGCCGCCGGCTGGAGGCCGCTCACCCCACCCGCGGTCCGTGTCGTCCGCGGATTGCTGGTCCAGCGGATCGTCGAAGACGAGTACCGGCTTCTTCGGAGTGTTCTCGGGACTGGGCGTCAGGCCGGGCTGCTTCGCGTCTCGCGGGCCGTGGGCGGGGGCGGTGCTCATCTCTCCAGACTACGCCCGCTCACCCGCCCCGTACCCCTCTGATCAGCGGTCTTTCGGGTCGATCAGCCAGAGGCCGAGGACCACCAGGAACGACAGGACGAGGAAGCCCGCACCCCACCAGGCCGTGCCGGTGTTCCCGGACATCCACTCGTCCACCACGATGGTCAGCCCCCAGAGCTGGCCGATGACCACCGTGAGCGCCAGCGCGAGGCGGGCCGAGAGCTTCGAGGACCGTTCCGGCTCCTGCTCCGTACCGGCCCCGGGGCCGG